>JAJYYD010000021.1 GCA_021801305.1 Thermoplasmata archaeon | reverse complement strand
GTGGAAAAAGAAGAGGAGCCAATATGGGTATCCTGCAGTTTGACCACCCGGACATAATGGACTTCATCATGAGCAAGGATTCAGAGAATACAATACTTAGCAATTTCAATATTTCAGTCGGGATGACTGACGAGTTCTTTGAGAAGCTGGATGCAGATGACTACATAGATCTCAGAAACCCCAGATCAGGGAAAACTGTCAACCGCATAAAGGCCAGGACAATGTGGGAAACCATAATAAACAAAGCTTGGCAGACGGCAGATCCGGGACTGATATTCCTTGATGAAATAAACAGGAAGAATCCCGTGAGGCATATAGCGGACATAGAGGCTACCAATCCATGTATAACTGGAGACACTTTTGTATACACTTCTGAAGGCATAAAAAGAGCAAGAGATCTTTATCAGGATGGGAATCTGGTAAGGGTAGTTACTGACAGAAGAACATTTGGAAGCCGCTTCCAGAATGCATCAAACATGATCATGACCGGAATAAAGCCTGTTGTTAAAATAAGGACAAAAGAAGGTTTCAGGATAAGGCTTACGAGAGATCATCCGATTTACAGTGATGAGAGAGGGTGGGTAAATGCAGGCGATCTCAAAAACGGTGAGAAGATACGCATATTGAGTAACGAAGGAGGTTTTGGCAGAAGTGGAAGCCTTGAAGAGGGAAGAGTACTCGGGTGGCTTGTAGGGGACGGCCATATAAACAAGGGCCCTGGAAACAAAAGAGCAGTACTTTCGTTCTATCATGCTGACAGGCCCATGGCAGATAAATTCGCAGGATATGTCAATGATCTGGTAAGAGATCCTGTTAAGAACAGGAAATATGAAATTGGAGTGGTAAATGTTGAAAGCAGAAACGTTTCCACTGTTGCATCTGAAAGACTTAAGGAATATGCTGTCCAGATTGGACTGGGTGAGAACAAACTGCGTGTTCCTGAAGCAGTGATGACCGGCAGCATGGAGATGCAGAAGGGATTCCTTCAGGGACTCTTTGAAGCCGATGGTACCGTAGCAATATCCCCTGAATCCAGGTATAGTGTCAGATTGACTTCAATCAGTGAAGAGATGCTTCAAGAAGTACAGGTTTTACTCCTTAACTTTGGTATTTACAGCAGAATTTACCTAAACAGGAAAAAAGCAGGGATAAGGAAAATGCCAGATTCCAAAAGAAATGACAAAGAGTACCTTTGCCAGGCACACCATGAGCTTTCAATAGCCAGAGAAAGTATACTGGTATTCGCAGATAAGGTCGGATTCATTTCGCCACGCAAGAACGGAAAATTAGAAATAATAAGAAGTTCGTATGTTAAGTCACCGAGAAAAGAAAAGTGGAACGCAAGAATAGAATCCATTGAAGATGACGGAACGGAGGAGGTTTTCGATCTCATAGAACCAGTTACGCACACGTTTACTGCCAATGGAATTGTAGTACACAATTGTGGTGAACAGCCGCTTTTGCCTTATGAATCCTGCAACCTTGGATCCATAAACCTGAGCAAATTTGTCAGGGATGGAGAGGTTGATTATGAGAGATTAAGAGAGGTAATAAGGCTCAGCACAAGATTCCTTGACGACGTTGTGGATGCAAACAAATTCCCCGTGGACAAGATAGAGGAAATGACCAGAAAGACCAGGAAGATAGGCCTTGGATATATGGGATTCGCCGATATGCTTCTCATGCTTGGAATACCTTACAACAGTGGAGCTGCCCTGGAAATGGGAGAGAAGGTAATGAGCTTCCTCCAGGAGGAATCCCACATGGAATCGGAGAGGCTTGCCGAGGAGAGATTTGTATTTCCGGGATGGTATGGTTCAACTTACCAGGAACAGGGCATAAAGATGAGAAATTCCACAACAACCACAATAGCCCCGACCGGCACAATTTCAATAATAGCAAATTGCTCGTCTTCAATAGAGCCTCTGTTTGCACTGGCTTTCGTGAGACATGTACTTAACGGGCAGGAACTTATGGAAGTGAACAACCACTTTGAGAATGCATTAAAAGCCAGGAATATCTATTCAGAAGATTTAATGCACGAGGTCGCAAGAACCGGAAACCTGCATGAAATAGATCTTGACCCTGAAATAAAAAGAGTATTTGTAACTGCCCATGAGATAGAGCCGGAATGGCATGTACTTATGCAGGCAACATTCCAGAGATACTGTGATTCAGGTGTGTCCAAGACCATAAACCTTCCATCGGATGCCTCTCCTGACGACATAGCCAAGGCATACAGGCTTGCAAAGGACCTGCACTGCAAGGGTATAACTGTCTACAGGGACCAGAGCAAGGTTCAGCAGGTTCTCTACAGCGGAACAAAGAGCAGAAAGGAAGAAAAGAAGGAGATCAGGAAACCTGAGGTGGAGCAGAAAGTCATAGAGCTCATGACCAAAGTTCCAGACAAATATCTTAAACTTGATGCAACCTTCGATCCTGCATGCCCGACCGGCAAATGCGACAAATAATTTTATTTCACAAAAATTTTATTTTTTTAATTCCATTAATTATTGCTGAATTCTTTCTATTATAGCTCCGTTGGCCATGCCCCCACCTTCGCAAATAGCGATCAGTCCGGTCTTTTTTCCACGACGTTCAAGAGCATTGATCATTGTTGCCAGAATTCTTGTACCTGTTGCACCAAGAGGATGCCCAAGAGCTATTGCTCCTCCATGCACATTCAGTTTATCAGAAGGTATATCAAACTCTTCCTGCCACGCCAGGACCACAGGGGCAAAAGCCTCGTTGACCTCAAAAAGATCAATCTGGTCTATGGACATATTTGCCCTTTCCAGAAGTTTGTGGGTAACAGGTATAGGTCCGGTAAGCATTGTTACAGGATCAACACCAACTGCAGCCGTTTCAATTATCCTTGCCCTTGGTTTGAGATTATTTTTCCTGGAGAATTCGTCATTTGCTATCAGTGATAGGCTTGCTCCGTCAGATATCTGGCTGGAGTTTCCTGCGGTTATCAGCTTTAATCCGGGAAAAGCGGGCGGGAGCTCCATCATTTTATTCAGGTCCGGTTTCTGCCTTACACCCTCATCGTGGTCAAAGGTTATGATTTCCCCTGTTTCGTCCTGTTTTATCCCAATCTTCACCGGAACTATCTCCGATTGCATACTTTCTAAAGCCGCGGCCGCCTTTCTGTGACTGTTATA
>JAJYYD010000025.1 GCA_021801305.1 Thermoplasmata archaeon | reverse complement strand
TTATCAGTCATATGACGTGCATATGATATACAGGGAATTTGGAAAAACAGGGTTCAAGTGTTCAGTAATAGGCATGGGCACTTATTATGATCCTCTGTGGATACTGGGTGCAAAGGTTTTTGGCCTTAAGAAGGGTGAAAAAGAACATGTAGATGCAATCAAAGCCGGACTTGACGCAGGAATAAATTTAATTGACACTGCTGAACTGTATGGGACAGAAAAGCTTGTTTCTCAGTCCATTGCAGGAAGGAAGAGAGATGATCTGTTCATTGCGACAAAGGTATTCTTCAACCATCTCAAGTATGATTCTGTGATCAGGTCCTGCAACAGGAGTCTCAGGAACCTTGGAACCTCTTATATAGATCTGTACCAGATACATTTTCCGAGCAACCGTGTTGATATTGGGGAAACAATGAAGGCGATGGAAAAACTCCTTGATGATGGCAAGATAAGGCACATAGGCATCAGCAATTTTAACCTCCAGAAAACGAAAGACGCCCAGGCAGCAATGAAAAAGTATGAAATTGCCTCGACCCAGATGCCTTACAACCTCTCCAGAAGAGATTTTGAAAAGGACCTGCTTCCTTACTGCATGGAAAACAGGATTGCCATCCTTCCTTATTATCCTCTTGGCCATGGAAAGCTTATTTCACAGTCAGGCTGGCCGCCGGAACTCCTGAAGCATATTTTCGAAAAATACGGGATAAAGAGTACCGCACAGATCGCCCTTAACTGGCTCATAACCAAAAGCGATCTCATATTTCCAATACCCAGGGCATCATCCAGAAATCATGTTCTTGACAATGCGGCTGCAGCAGACTGGGTACTGGATGAAGAGGACTTCGGAAAGCTGGAATCTGCTTTCCCCCTGTGATCATATTATCCTGGTCTGGGTAATATCTTTATTTCTCCGAAACATTTCCTTGCATGGATGAAACAGCCCTGCTTATTTTTGAAAACTCAAAGAAAATAATGTCCCGTGGAATGGGAAACGAAACTGCAGATGAGATAAAGAAGAGAATCCTGGATTCCATTTATGTTGCCTATGGTGCCCTGAATGCGGAACCGGTCAGCATTGAAAGGAATGCTCTGCTGCCTTCTTCAGGAAAGCGGAACTCCACATTATACTTCACAAAGCAGAAAGCTGCAGTTGACGTTGCCACCCTTATAAACGGAAGTATGACGAGATACCATGACTTCAGCGATACATATCTTTCAAAAGAGGCTTTGCACCCTTCAGATAACATACCTCCAGTTCTTGCAATGGCCGAAACCCTGGAATCAGGAGGGGAAGAGGTAATCAGATCCATAGAGGCTGCGTATGAAGTCATAGGGGCTCTCTCCGATGCTGTTTCCATTCGGGACAGGGGCTGGGATCATGTCACATATATCTCCATATCAGCGGCTGCAGGAGTATCTTCCATAATGGGTCATGAAAGTGACAAGTTCATGAATACAATGAATCTGGCCATAAACAACAATATAAGCCTCAGGCAGACAAGGGCGGGTGAATTGAGCATGTGGAAAGGATGTACAGCGTCAAATGCGTCCAGGAATTCTGTTTTTGCGGCGTTGCTGGCAGATTCCGGTTTCACGGGGCCGTCTCCGATTTTCAGTGGTGAGATGGGGTTCTTCAGTCAGGTTTCAGGACCCTTCTCTCTTGATTTCAGCAAGAACCACATACTTCAGACCATGATCAAGAATTATCCGGTGGAGTACCATGCAATGAGCGCTGCCCAGGCTGCGCTTGAACTCAGGGAAAACATCAGCGGAGAAATTCTCAATATTGAGGTTGAGACCTTCGAGGTGGCCAACAGGATCATCATAAAGGACCCTGAAAAATTGCGCCCCAGAACCAAGGAGACTGCAGACCACAGTATGCCGTATATAATTGCTTATTGTCTCACGTATGGCAGGCCCGGACTGGATGCATACGATTCCAGATATCTTGCGGACAAAAAGATTCTGGCCACCATAGACAGGATGAAATTCACTGTATCAGACAGATTCAACCATATGTATCCTGAATCTCTTCCAGTGAGGATCAAAGTTAAAACTTCCACGGGAGAGTATGAGAAGGAAATTATAGTTCCCAAGGGACACTACAGGAACCCTTACAGCTGGGAAGATCTTCTTGAAAAGGGAAGCGGCATAATGGGGAAAACGGATGCAAAGAAACTTTTCGATGTGGTAAGGTCAATGGAGAAAAGAGGCATTAATGATCTGTTCGAGGTGATGTCAAGTGTCAAGAATGAGAGATAATGTCAACTCTGGACCCAGAGGTTTCAGGGATCTGATGAAAGAAGGCTTCATAAGTATCCCGGGGGTTTTTGATGGAATGTCGGCAATCCTGGCCGAACGTGCGGGCTTCAGGGCCGGATACCTTTCCGGTTCTGCGGTGGCAGCGGTCATGGGACTGCCTGATCTCTCTGTGACCACCCTTACTGAAGTTGCACTGGAAGTCCAGAAAATAACCTCAATAACTTCCATTCCAATAATAGTTGATGCAGACACGGGCTTCGGCGAGACAATGAATGTTTCCCGCACTGTACGTATGCTGGAGAGATCGGGGGCAGCCGGAATGCACATTGAGGACCAGGTTCTTCCAAAAAGGTGTGGACATCTGAACGGCAAAAAGATTGTGGAACCGGATGAGATGATAAAGAAGATCACAGGTGCAATACAGACACGCAAGGATCCGGACTTCGTCATAATAGCGAGAACGGATGCCAGATCAGTCAATGGCATTGATGATGCCATAGAAAGAGCCAGGTCCTACGTGGAAGCGGGAGCGGATGTTATTTTCACGGAAGCACTTGAAAGCCCTGATGAATTCAGGAAGTTTGCAAAGTCTGTAAAAGCGCCATTGCTTGCGAATATGACAGAGTTTGGAAAGAGTCCGCTCATGTCATCTGCAGATCTGGAAAAGTCAGGATACAGCATGGTCATTTTCCCCCTGACAGCTTTCAGGGCAACGCTCAGGACAATGGAAACAGTATATGGGAAACTTTTCAGGGAAGGGACACAGACAGGTTTCATTGACATGCTCATGACACGGTCTGATTTTTACAGAAATATCGGGTACGAACAGTACGAAAAGGATGACAGTGAGATACTGGACAGGATAAAATGATTACCTGGCAAAATCCCCTATATTTACTATATGACCTTTAGATCAACCCTCT
>JAJYYD010000094.1 GCA_021801305.1 Thermoplasmata archaeon | reverse complement strand
CGAATGTCATCCCAGAAATTTCTTTCTGATGTAACCTGTTCATTTTCAGCTATCTTGATATGCTCTGTCTTTCGTGCTTCAATATTATCGTCCATTTTCTATCACAGTTCCTATGAATCTTTCTGAGCCGAGGTCCTTTAATCTTTCTGGATATTTGCCGTTTATCACAGTTATCCTATCAGCATGATGACTTATTTTCTTTATTATTTCATACTTATGCTTCATGCCGCCGGTGACGTCATTCTGGACGGCTTTGAAATTTATGTCGCTGTCGATCGTTGGCAATAGCCTTGCTTCAGGATTCTTCTTTGGGTCATCGCTGTATATTCCATCCACGTCAGTAAAGAATATAACCAGTCTTGGGTTAAATTCTTTGCTAAGTTTAAGCATAATATCATCAGCGGAGATAATTTTTACAGTTTTTCCTGATAATACAATGTCACCCATTCCAACCGGATTAAAGCCGGATTCCAGAAATTTTCTATAGGGCCTAACATTCAGTCCTTTTTCACCAAAGAATAAAGATGTCGGAATCGAAACAGGATTAAACCCCTCTTCCGCCATTATGTCATTGATTTTAGAGTTCAGAAGTAAAACATCGTTATGTATTCTTGAAAAGTATCTCTTTGTTCTTTCATTCAAGTCTGCGGGTAAATTAGCTTCCTTAGCAAGAATATGACCAAAAGAACCTCCTCCGTGCAATACAACAAGTTCATCGCGGAATGGAAACAATGACCTGACAATATTCCTGCAAATATCTGGAAGAAAGTGTCTGTAGGTATCCTTCCTGGTAATTACGCTTCCGCCTATCTTAACCGCTATCACTTAACTCCTAATGCAACACGTTATTAACTTATTTTCTTCTAATTTCTTCAAGCAAAACTGATAATTCGATATTTTTACGCGAATTGCAGTGAAGAATTATTATTCATAAACAAAATTACGGTTAAAAATTGGGCCGGTAGATCAGCGGTAGATCGCCTGCTTTGCAAGCAGGAGGCCTCGGGTTCAAGTCCCGACCGGTCCATTACTACCATGCCCAGAATTCAATCCAATGGGGTTTTTCTACCAAATGCAGCCAATGGTAACAAGATCTCTCTAACATTATGGCCAAATATGGGGGGCGATTAATAAACCTCGCCGGCTCCGTTATGCCACTGGATCAAACAGAAATCCTGAAGTTCTTTCATCCTATTGGAGGTAATCGCTGAACTTGAATAAGGAATGTCCTTCAGTATCTCGTTCAAATTCTTCCTGTTTCCTCATGTTACAGAAACTTCGTACCCTCTCTTATTATTTGCCCCATAATGGGACTCCATACCAACGCTACGAGAGTTGCCAGAAGCACGAATAAATAATGTACCCATTTAGACGTGAAAAGCATTATCCAGGGTGGGGATGCAGGGAAATGGGTTCTGTTTGTGGTTGTGACCATTGCGGTGTAAAAGAAATCACTTATGAACGATATGCCCATTGAAAACTGGATGACAAGTGTTGCTGCCAGCACAGATGGTGTAAAAATCAACAGTGTTATCAAGACCCTGTCTGAAATGGGCGAGAAGGGATGTTTCCTGTTTAGCAGATCCTATCCCTTATCCTTTCCGCCATGATGTGAGTATGGAATAAAAGTTAGATTAAGCTGATCAGAAAGAGTTAAGCAACAGCAGTGATGAGGGCATACAGATCCCTGGAATCCTTCCACACATTAGTTTCACTGAACCCTGCCTCTCTGAGCATTGCTTCCAGTTCACTGATTGAAAATTTATAGGAATTTTCCGTATGGATGGATTCTCCATCCCTGAACCTTACAGTGGTGCCCCCTATATCATACGACTGTTCCTTGGTGCTTATGAGATGCATTTCCACCCTTCCTTCTTTGCTATTGTAAAAGGCGTAATGCCTGAAAGCATCCGGAGGAATATTTGTACCGAACTCCCGGTTGATTCTTGCAATGAGGTTTAGATTGAACATGGCGGTAATGCCTTTGCTGTCATTATATGCCCGATCTATTACTTCAGGATTCTTTTTCAGATCAGCGCCTATTGTAAATGTTTCTCCGTCGCTCAAGACTTTCCGGCAACCTGCGATAAACGACCGCTGATCGTGGGGTTCCATGTTTCCTATTGTAGAACCCAGGAAGACTATAGCCTTCTTTCCTGCCATCTTGATTGATGACATGACATCTATTGCAGTGTAGTCAGCACAGACAGCCTTTGCGGGAATGTTCGAGATTTCCGCCATTAACCTTTTCATGGCGTCCTTGAGTGCATCCATGGAGATGTCAACAAGAATTGCTTCCTTCGGATTATGGAGGGCTTTTGCAAGAAGTACACTCTTTTTACCGTTTCCGCTTCCCAACTCGGTCAGTGATACACCTTCTCCTATGGCCTTCCCTATTTCACTGGCTTTATCGGTGAGTATCTCCATTTCAGCCCTTGTTGGGTAATACTCATCAAGCTTTGTGATCTCTTCGAAAAGTTCCGATCCAGTTCTGTCATAGAAAAATTTGGGGCTTATCGATTTGTGTTCAGACAGGAGGCCTTCCAATACCTCTTTCCTGAAGTCAGATGCCTGTGGCTTAAGGTCAATTATTTCATAAGATTCCTGCAATTATATCAATCCCTGCTTAGCCTTATTCCCGAGAACTGCCAGCGATCATGGCAGTGGTAGAAATTACGATAAGTTAATCTTGAATGACTCTCCGGTGTGACGCAGCTTGAGCCACGGAGTACAATCTGGTTCGCCATGAACTTCCCATTATACTCGCCCAAGGATCCGGATGGGGGGCTGTACCCGGGATATGGTGAGTAGGAGCTAACTGTCCACTCCCAAACTCCGCCTGGTCCTGATATGGCAGATTGAGAATCGCTCTGAACCGATGGGTGGAATTCATTGCTTTCCAGAAAATTTCCCTGATGTTCCAATTTGCTGTTCTTCATAGCATGTTCCCACTGTGACTCCGTCGGAAGCCTGCATCGGGTCCATCTAGCATAGGCATCCGCTTCGTAATACGAAACATGCACTACCGGTTCATCCGGATTAACTTCCCGCCTGCCTGAGAGGGTAAAATAATAGAAATCCTTCCCTTCTCTTTCCCAGTATAGCGGGGCTTCCCATCTGTTGCGGGTCCTTTCCATCCATCCGTCTGACAGCCATAATTCCGGTCTTTCATAACCACCATCCAGAATGAACGCAATATACTCGCCATTTGTAACTGCTCTGTTTGCTATCAGGAATGCA
>JAJYYD010000044.1 GCA_021801305.1 Thermoplasmata archaeon | reverse complement strand
GTGCGGCATGGCACAGTGAAACTGATCGATGAAGTTGTAAACATTGGCGGAACAACTGCCGCAGTCTACACATCCTATGAATCAGTGAAACAGAATCCATCAGGTTCTAAGTATATACAGCTCCATTTCCCTCATTCCCCGGAACAGATCATGAAGATAAAAGAAGAGTCCGGGAAAAAAATAATTTCCGTAATAGGATACACTGGGAAAGAGGATATAGATTCCAGTATACATGAAAAGATAAGTGCAGGTGCAGATCTTGTGCTGATAGAGAACAGGGAAGGAATTGTGAAATACCTTTCGGGAATTGCAGCCATTTCTGGAAACCCCAGGGTCGGTGTTGCCGGAAAGATAGGCATTTCCAATGTAAGTGAAATAAGGGAAAAGGGATTCAGGTTCATTGACGCCAGCAGTTCTCTCGAGACCAGCCCCGGAAAAAAAGATCACAGCATCATGAAAGATTTCATAGAAGCGGCGAGGTGCAGCCATGCCACTGTCTGACCTTATACCATCACTGCTTGAGGGGCAGGAAAATTTTGCTTATTTCTGCAAATTTGACGATGTGAACAAGACAGAAGGAAACGAGACCCTGTTCAGGTCACGGGGAAATCCAGTCCTTATGAACACACACGAAGAAGTAAAAGGTTTCTTCGAAGGACTCAAAGCAATGGAGGATGGAAAAGATGTACCTCTAGTGGTTTCCTTTGATTTCATAAATGAAAATTTTCCGGGCGTTCAGTTCAGGAGATCCCAATGGCCCATGGCTATGTCTATCTTGCCTGAGAAAGTGGAGAGAGGCAGTTATAAAAGAATAGCACAAAAAGAGAGGAGGATACTTGCCAGGGATTATCCGGAAGACAGTAAACTTGCAGGAATAATTGGGGAGCTGCGGGACAGGATCAGGAATGGAGAGCTTCTGCAGGTAGTTATTTCCAGAGATTTCCAGCTTCCATTATTCAATCCCATCAGATGCCTTGAGGAGTTCCTGGAATTCGACAGATCTGTCTACGTCTATTATTACAGGTTCGGAAAGTTTGAGATTATTGGTAGCTCCCCGGAGAACCTCGTTACCATGAAAAACGGAAGGCTTGTTGCGGACCCCATAGCAGGTACCATAAGGAGAGGTGCCACTCCTGAAGAGGATGATTTGCTGGGAAAAACCCTGGCCGGAGATTCAAAGGAGCTTTGCGAACACAGGATGCTGGTTGACCTGGCCAGGAATGACCTGGCGAGAGTATCACTCCCTGGAACAGTAAAGGTGGAGAAAAACATGGAAATTGGAAAGTTTGGAAACGTACAGCACCTGGTCAGCAGGGTATCCTCCATTTCATCCACGGATGACCATCTGGATGTCATCAGGTCTGTATTTCCTGCTGGAACAGTGAGTGGTGCACCAAAGAGGAGATCGCTTGAACTTATAGGAAAGTTTGAGGATTCGCCAAGGGGACCATATTCGGGGTGCATTGGAACCGCCGGAAGGAAAGGAATGGATCTTGCCCTGCTTATCAGGAGTGTTTATTCCAGTGGTAGAGGCTATTACACAAGATCCGGTGCCGGAATTGTCAGCAATTCAGTTCCAGAAAAAGAAGTGCAGGAAATTTTCACCAAGAGCCTGAATGTGATGGAGGTGGCAAGAATTGAAAGTTTTAATGATTGACAATTACGATTCCTTTGTAAATAACCTGGTGGATTACATCAGGCAGGAAGGTGCAGTAGTCCATGTAGTTCCAAATGACATGCTCTCTTCTGTAGACCAGGATAAATACGACGCTGTTGTCATATCTCCCGGTCCCGGAAACCCCATGAACCCGGGCGACAGGGGCCAGATTCTGGAGTTTTTCAGCGGACTTGGAAATAAGAAGGTTCTGGGAATATGTTTCGGGCACCAGATACTTGCAATGATGCTCGGATCACGCATTCATGTCTCCGGGAAGATTTACCATGGAGAAGTTGACAGAATCAGCAACGATGGGTATGGCGTATTCAGGGACCTTCCAGGCAGGATCAACGTCGCAAGATATCACTCACTTGTGGTTGAACCTTCGAAGAAGATAATTGTTGACGCTGTTTCAGAAACGGATGGAAGCGTTATGGCGTTTCATTCTGCCGGTGGCAACATCACCGGGATCCAGTTCCATCCGGAAAGCTACTATTCAGAATTTGGTCATGAGATCGTTAGAAATTTCCTGGAGATGCAATAATGGGGATTGTTGATGAAATATACAGAAAGAACAGAAAACGGGTTCCAGTCAAGGATAATTACAGGAAAAGACCAGTAATCAAGATGTCTGAAAGCATAAGGAAATTGAATTCAGGCAGGATGCTGGGACTTATTGCTGAGTTTAAAAGGTCTTCTCCCTCTGGCTTCAGGGCCCCGGAAAGACTGGGGATAAAAGAATACTTTTCAGGAATCAATGCTTCCAATCTGGCAGGCATTAGCGTACTTGCTGAACCGGACCACTTCCAAGGGAATTACAGGGACGTTGAAACTGCACAGTCCATGAACATACCGGTACTTGTAAAGGATTTTATCTCAACATATGAGATGGTGGACAGCTCATTCAATTCCGGGGGAGATTGCATTCTTCTCATAAGTGATTTCCTTGAATACAGAAAGATGACGGAACTGTACGACCATGCAAGGAATCTCGGGATGGATGTTCTTATTGAATTCCATGATGTTAAATCCGCAAAGGATCTGAACTCCTTTAATGATGCTATGATTGGCTACAACCGGAGAAACCTGAGAACACTGGGAATGGAACCTGAAAAGAATGGGATGGATGAGATATTGGGGATGGAAAACAAAATAAGGATACTTGAAAGCGGCATAAATATGGCAAATATCGGGTCAGGAATATTGAGGGGGTTCAATGGCGCCCTCATAGGATCATCAATACTTTCAGGTGAGGATATAGCCCAAAAAATTGCTGATGTGGAGTTTGAGACATATGTTTGAAATGGATATATGCAGTGATCTGAAACTGTCCGGAGACCGCATGATATTCATAGCCGGACCATGTGCAGTGGAATCTGAGGAACAGATAATTGAGACTGCGAAATTCCTCAGTTCCATGGGTGTCAGGATACTGAGGGGTGGGGCCTACAAGCCGAGGACGTCCCCCGACAACTTCCAGGGACTTGGGGAGAGTGGCCTGAAAATGCTTGCATATGCTGCAGAACTGACAGGGATGGCAGTTGTGACTGAGGTCATGGATACTGACCAGATTGGGATTGTTTCAAAATATTCGGATATACTGCAGGTGGGATCCAGGAACTCTCAGAATTTTCCTCTTCTTAGGAAGCTTGGAAGACAGAAGAAACCGGTTCTC
>JAJYYD010000089.1 GCA_021801305.1 Thermoplasmata archaeon | reverse complement strand
TGACAACTGATCGCCCCTCCTCACCAGGGCTGAAGGTGTCCTGAATTATGAGCTGGGCAGACAGATACAGACCAAAAAGCGTCAGCGAACTCATAATATCGGCATCATCACTTGAGAAGATTTCGCAGTGGCTTGACCAGTGGAAAGAGGGAGTCCCCCTGAAAAAAGCACTGGTGCTCTATGGTCCGCCAGGAGTTGGAAAAACAAGTGCTGCACTTGCAATTGCACATGACCTTGGATATCCTCTTGTGGAGATGAATGCGTCAGACCAGAGGAACAGGGAGAGCATGAAGTCCATTGCGCTTATGGCGGCTCTTTACCAGGATATTTCAGCTGATTTTGGATCGGCCGGGCAGAAAAAAATTATTCTCATTGATGAAGCTGACAGCATATTTGAAGGAAGAAGCAGTGAAACTGGGGGAGATACGGGAGGGTTGTCAGAGCTCCTCAAGGTCATCCAGAGAACAAGCAACCCCATAATCATAACCATGAACAATTACTATGAATTCAGGAGAAAGGGTGCCGGGAAAGGTATCCTGGACAGTTCCCTGGCAATAGAGTTCGTTCCATACAAAAGAAGAAATGACACCGATTATAAAAACTTCAAGTTGAAGCTTAACCGGAAAATATATGACATCCTGCAGGCCGAGAAAGTGAATGTTGACCAGAGATCTGTTATTGAGATCATAGAGAAGAACGGCACTGACATGAGGTCCATATTGAACGATGTGGAATCACTTCGCGACGGGTCCGGTTCTTCCGGCGTATCATTTAGGGACAGCCAGGCTTCCATATACAACGTCATGCAGGACACGTTCAGGTCAGGAGATTACGCAAAGATACTGAGAGATCTGTATGACAAGGATTTCCAGACTGAAGACTATCTCATGTGGATAGATAAGAACCTTCCTCTTGAATGCGTGAACGAATACGACCTCATGGAATCCTTTGATCTCATTTCACAAGCAGACATTTTCATAGGCAGGGTAATGAAAAAACAGCACTACGCATTCAAGGGCTATGCTGAAGAACTGGCCGCAGGGGTTTCTTTCAGAATCAAGGATAAGAACAAACATTATGTGAAGTATGAATTTCCATCTTTTATCATGCAGATGTCAAGACTCCGGGAGAGGAGGAATGCGAGGAAGAGTCTTTCACTTAAAACCGGCAGGCTGACACACATGAGTGCAAGAAGCGCAATGGAATACCTATGGTTCTTCAGCATAATGGACAGGCATTCGCCAGATTTCGGCAGGTACATATCTGAAAAACTTTCGCTTACTGAACCTGAACTGGTGGTGCTGAAAAGAAAAGGCCCCTAATTATTTTGCCTTATAACTGCTTCCGAGTGGGATACCTTGAATTTCTTGCATTTCAATATTGTTCCACTGGTTATGAGTGTGGTAACTTCCGGGCTCTTGGAGTTTATATACTCTATAAGGCGTTTTTTCTTGAACTGGTCAGTGAGAAATATTGCATAAGGCCCTTCAACAAACTTCTTCTTTGCATGAAATACCGAGAAGAGATCTTTTTCAAGCTGCCGGATAATGATCTCCATGGAACTGCTGTAAACCAGAATATACCTCTTCCTGAAGGGTGATCCTTTCACAAGTGGGAAAGACCTGGAAAGTTATCTAATTTTTCATACTTGTGGAAGAATAACAGAATGTTCTTAATTCATGCCGTAATAGCTTTTAGCAGTCAGGAAATGTCTATGAGAACATATTTATATTCTCCATAACTTCTCCTATTCTGTTACAAGCAAAAGGCGATAATGATGAGTGAAGTTCAAAGTACTTACAGTGTTGTAAGGGATTCCTGGAAAAGTCTCAAGAAATCAGAGATATACAAAATGCACAAGGAAAGGATGATAGGTTGGAGAAACGGACCCTCCTTTGAGAGAGTTGAACACCCAACACGAATTGACAGGGCCAGATCCCTTGGATTCAAGAGCAAAAAAGGATATATTATCGTCAGGGCAAGAGTAAGAAGAGGTGGAAGCCACCGTCCCAAAATAATGGGAGGGAGAAGGCCGAGAAGGATGGCTTATACCAAGATCACTCCAAAGAAAAGTATCCAGAGAATAGCTGAGGAGAGAACAGCCGACAAGTTTCCCAACATGGAAGTTTTCAATTCATACTACGTGGGAGAGGATGGGCTTTACAAGTATTACGAGGTAATTCTGCTTGACAGGACAGCACCTGAAATTTACAACGATCCCAAGGTATCCTGGGTAGCTGAACCCCAGAACAAGGGAAGAGTCTACAGGGGTTTGACGTCTGCAGGTTACAAGGGCAGGGGTCTCAGGACCAACAGGTCCGGAAGCGATAAAAGCAGGCCATCGATAAGATCAAACGGCAGACTGAGGAGATAATTACTTAATTTTGCCGAGGTGGCCCAGCGGTACGGCGCCAGACTTGAGATCTGGTTCCCTTGTGGATCGGGAGTTCGAATCTCTCCCTCGGCGTGCTCCAAATAATTTTTCAGAAACAGTATCAGGATGCCCAGACACCTGAAATGTGTGGATCGGGTTACCCGTTCTTTTCCCTAAAATTCAGAAAAGAATTGCATGAACAATTTATCTAGTGCCGGAAATGGTAAATATAAAGATTTTAAACATGCCTGGACCAAAGCAGCTTCATCAACACTTATGAAATTATTGCCTGAAATAGGTATAAAGAGATGGTTGTAGTTTTAAATGAGAATTTGAAGTACCTCTCCTGAATTTCACTTATGAACTTAAAGTTCAGTAATTGAAACTGGCAGAATTATGCGGTCAATCAATCAGAGATGCAATACAACAGTATAGTTCTGGTACATGATGTATATTGCAACAATTATCACAATTATTGCAAATATCTGGGTGAGTCTCCTTTTTGGTACTTTTCCTGCCAGCCTTGCCCCAAACCATCCTCCGAATATGCCACCTACAATAAACAGTGCCGAGATAATAATGTCCAGGTCTCCGCTTATGGCGTACCTGGCAGCGGTTATGACCCCAAAAGTACCAACTGCCATGAGAGATGTACCCACTGCCTGGAGTATGTTAAGCCCCCCGCCGAAGAGGAGCCCGGGGACTATGAGAAATCCTCCACCTATTCCGAAATAACCGGAAGCAAAACCAACTATAAGTCCTGTCAGGATAAGTATAGCAAGTGATTTTGATGAACTTGCTATTTTTCTCTCGACCTGTGAAATGTCGATGCATTTCCTCTTTAGCATATATGCAGCTATACCAATCATCAGGAAACTGAAGAAGAAAAGCAGATCATTTCCAGGAGTCAGAAGCCCCAGTTCAGATCCGGCCAGGACACCTGCAATCCCTGGCAATGTGAATTCAATTCCG
>JAJYYD010000143.1 GCA_021801305.1 Thermoplasmata archaeon | reverse complement strand
CTCTTACCAGAGTATTTGCCGTTGTCTTCCGACATGATTCCCTTGTAATACTCTTCCCTGTACAGAAACTGGGTGGCTTCTTTTATCCTTCCGGCATCCTCAAGCCTATTTATGCCGTATGATTTGATAATGGCTTCCATGTCGGTTTTCCTGGAATCGATCTCTATGATGACAGGAACATTCAGATTTTCTCCCATATCCATTCTGGCAACATAGTCCCATACCGAATGCCCGGGGACTGAATATACAACCCCTGTTCCGTTGTCCGGATCAACGAATGCAGTTTCGAAAACCGGCAGTTTGAGTTTGCTCAGAGGAGACTGGAATTCCTGGGAGATGATCTCCTTATGTTCAATATTTCTTATGAATTTCAGGCCCTCAGCCTGAAAACTGATCTTCCTGAAAGCTTCCTCACTAACTGCTATTTTTTCACCTTTCAGGCTGCAAAGCACATATTTTCCATCCTTTGCAATCCAGAGGTTTGTTATGCCGAAAATAGTTTCAGGCCTCAAAGATGCAGCTACAAGCGAAAATTCTTTCCCCCTGAAGAATATTGCAGTGAATTCTTCTGATGAAACCTTGTCCACATCACCATCCTTTATATCGTCCTCACCCACTGCATTGTCATCGTCCATGCTGTACAGGACAGGATAGGATCCCTGCCTTATGAGTCCAAGTGAATCAAGCTTCAGGAACTGCCATTTCACAAAGTCCTGATACTCAGGATCCGCTGATGTGAAAACCCTGGTCCAGTCAATACTGTAACCAAGGGCCCTGAAATCATCTATAATCTTGCGGGAAAAATACGTTGCTATTGCTTTTGGATCCTTGAATTCCTCAATCTTTCCAGGAATATCTTCAACTTTTTCATATTCCTTCAGATAATCCTCATACTGCTTTATTGTAACTGGGTCGCCCCTGCTGATCCTTTCTGAAAACGCAAGTATAGGTGTACCGCTCTGGTGGAATGCCATTGGGAAAAGAACATTGAAGCCCCTGATTCTCTTGAATCTTGCTATTATGTCAGCCAGGGTGTATGTCCTTCCATGCCCCACATGGAGCGAACCATTGGTGTATGGCCAGGGGACAGTTATGAGGAATTTTGGTTTCGCACTGTCGATATCCGGAACAAAAACTCCTTCACGGTCCCATTTTTCCTGCCATTTCTGCTCAATATTTTCAGACATAAAGATCCATTAAACAATCAGTACAGCAGCCGCTATGGTAGTTGTCCATTCTCCTGACTTCATTACAACCGCACTGGAGCATATATTTTTCGTTGTAAGGATTTTGTCCTTCAGTACATATTCCTCGCGTCCCTTGTCCCATGTAAGGTCCTTTGTCTGCCCCATAGTGCTGGCAAGCATTTCAGCAGCAAGTTTTTCAGCGTAATATCCTGCAGTTTTCTCGGTTTCACCAAAACTGTGATGCTCACTGAGATACCCCCATTTGCTTCTGTCCGTAGGAAGAGCATACCCAATTGCGGCCGAAATCATCCTGTTCAGTTCTTCAGATGAGTTCCTTGCAAGAACTGTAAACAGTATCTGACCTGGGGAAAGGAGTTTCAGGCCTTCCTCCCTTGAAACCACTTCTGCATAAGGGGGAAATATTGAGCTTATGCTGACAAGGTTGAATGGTGCGATGCCACCGTCCCTGAGAGCCTCTTCGAAAGACTGAAGCATGCTTTCGCCCCTGCCGACTCCTCTTGTGAAAAAGAGTTTTGATGCCATTAAAGAAGACATTGTTGCTGATATCAAATCAACTTAAAATTTTTTGTACTCCCCGTTGGTTTTTTGGCACTTGCAATGAATCAACCAGTCCTGCTTATTGTCCCCGACGTGGAATTCATTTACCTGGAAGTTGGTTATGTGACAACCGCTATGACTGCGGTGGCAACTATGAGTATTAAGATTGACAGGTAAATGATCTGATTTCCTGCAGTTAGTGCCAGGTCTCCCATAATCTTCCTGTTCCTTCCGATTATCCAAAGCATTGCCATTGGGGCTATCAGGGCAAATACAAAGAATATGAGAAGATAAAGAACCATGCCGATGATGCTGGCCGGATTTATTACAAGCACTGCAATAACTGCCGGGACGCTCTCAAGGACATACACTATCCAGTATGATCTACTGGATATTCCAAGCGCTTCTGCCACACCCCAGGCGCTACCCATTGATATTGTTATTAGTGCGATGAATCCGGCGGCAATTATCCCTATTCCGAAAATATAAGGGGAGAAGGAGCCTGCTATTGGAGCAAGCACTTTTCCAAGATCGGCCGGAGTTGCGAAAAATGATGAATTTGCCGCCCTTGGTATTCCGGTAAAGGCCATTTCCGCAATCACCATAAGCAGCTCCGTTGCAATTGCTCCGATGAGAGTCTCCTTTCTCATTATATGTACTGATCTATGCCTGCCGATATACAGTCCGCTTCTGTTCAGCTCCTTGAGTTTTGTTCCTGTGGCCGAGGCCTGAAAGAATATCATGAAAGGCATTACGACTGCCCCGACATTAGCAGCAAGAAGGAAGAAAAAGCTGGAGGTCGGTTCCAGAAGGAAAGGGTTTCCAAGTGAAGAACTGATTGGCATTATCCCCCGGAAGAACAGTGAGATCAACAGTGACGTTACCAGCACGACCGATATCATGATAAGTGGTTTTTCTGCCTGGCGGTACTTCCTCCTTGTCACTATTGCGATATGGATTACATAAACAACAGGAATTGAGTAAAACAGGGAAATGCCCATTATTTCAAGACCTATGCCGATTCCGAGATATTCTATGCCGTATGTGATTATATCAGTTAATGCCATTGGAAAAGCAACAATCGATGCGATTTTCTTGCCATAGTATCTTCGGACCACTGTACCCAGGCCGTCACGGGTAGCAACACTTATCCTCCCGGCAAGCTCCTGAACTACGTATAGGGGGATGATAAGTATGATCATTACCCAAATGAGACCATATCCGAATGTGGCTCCTGTCTGAGCTGCCCCAATGAATGATGACACATCCATATCAGCCATCATTGCAAGCCAGGCTGGGCCAAACATCAGAATAGTGTCTTTCATGAAAAATCTCTTTTTGCCGGTTATGTTTGACTCCATCCCTTATTCCACCAATGCTTGCTATTATACAATGTGTGTGTATATTTATTAGGCTAACCTAAGAGAATACTTAAATATTGTTTAGCAACCTTGTAGACCAATAATTATGTGCATGGTTCCGTCCGATCCTCATGGCATCTTTAGAATTCCAATGCCTATTTTGATCTCCCCAATCCGGAGGGATGAAAATATTCGGCGCCCACTTTGTTATTTCAACAATTAAATGTCGAAAACTACAACTGCATACCCTTT
>JAJYYD010000006.1 GCA_021801305.1 Thermoplasmata archaeon | reverse complement strand
GGATCAAACGTGACAGAAACACTCGTCTTCATCCATTACTCCTATATATATGGTAAAATTAGCCCTTCAAATGCCATTCTCGAAATAAACGGAAAAACAGTAAATGTAACTGATGGCAGCTTCAATGTATCGGTCAAAAACGGAACATACTACATTTTTGCTTCTCTTAATGGCTACAGTCCATACTCCAAAAACATAACTATTTCATCCGTAACATACGTGAACATCAACATCAGCCTGAACATCTCAGTAAATCCCCAGGCAGTTACGCCTAAAACATCAGGCAATGATCTCTATTATATGGGCGGTCTTGTTGCAGTAATCGCAATTTTTGGCCTGGCTGGCCTTCTGTCCAGGAGGAGGAAGTAATTTCATCTGGCTTGATAACAATTTAAGAGCAAAACATATAAAATTATTTCCAATATCCATGGGTGCAAAAATGTACAAATGTGATGAGATAAACAAGATAACAATCATATATTCAAGCTCCGGACCCGGTTCATATGCCGGGG
Organism: Thermoplasmata archaeon; assembly: GCA_021801305.1. Taxonomy (GTDB): domain Archaea; phylum Thermoplasmatota; class Thermoplasmata; order Thermoplasmatales; family Thermoplasmataceae; genus Oxyplasma. The sequence continues at coordinate 2,876 of JAJYYD010000006.1, read as the reverse complement.
AAAAGTTCAAGATCATCCAGTCTGAAAGTGCAAGGGCCATATGCAGGGAAGCCAACAGGCTTGGCATAAGCATTGAGAAACTCTTCAAGGAGAGGGAGGATGTGGAATCCGTTGTGATTAACAGGGATGTTTCAATCTTGCCTCAAAAGCCTGGACATGTCCCGGAAAAGAAAGAGCCTGCCGAGGAACAAAAACCTTCACCTACTCCTTCATGATTTTCAAATGATCAGTTAATTTTTCAAAATACTCTTGATGAATCATTATATCTGATGTCATGTTTTAGGTCTGATGACTGACGATTTACCCCTACAGAGAACAGGGCATCCCTACATTATGTACGACATGCTCAGGGATTCTTATAACGGAGTTAAAAGCACTCTCCAGATCATGAAGAAAGTTGATATGTCAATTTTCAGGAGTCCACTCACAATTACTGGAAACGGAACTGCACTCCATTCAGGGATTGCAGGATCCCAGATTCTTGGTAAAAGAGGATTACAGTGGAAAAGCATTCAGGCCTATGAGCTGGAGCATTTCTCGACTGCTGAAGGTACTGTTATGGGCATATCACACACCGGTAAAACAAAATCCACTGTTGACGCAATTAAAAAAGTCAGTAAAAGTGCAGTCACAGTCGGGTTGTCGCATTTTGACAACACACCCCTCCTGAAGGCTTCAAAATACGGAATCGTTATTGGGAACAGCCCAGACCAGTCTTTATGCAACACAAAAGCGTTTTTTGACAACGCATTTGCCATGCTTGCCGTTTCAAATCATTTTGGCAGTCTCGGCGTTGATCTCGATGATCTTGCAGAAAAATTCAGGAACGTGCTTGAAAAAGCGGACGGTCCCATGAAGAATATGGCACAGGGCATCGGAAAGGTGGAAAGGATATTTGTCCTTGGGTCAGGGCCGAATTTTGTAGTTGCAAGGGAAGGTGCACAGAAGATCAAGGAATCAACCCACATCCATGCTGAGGGGATAGAACTGGAAGAATTCAACCATGGCTGCACCTCCGTCATAGATGACAGGTCACTGGTCATAATAATAGATTCAGAGGAAGACAGTTCAAGATCCGGGGACATTGTGAAAGCATGCAGGTATACCGGCACCAAAACCGCTGTTATAAACGGACAGGGCGATTCCAGCTATTCGGTCCCGGAAAAAGTTGATCCATACATACAGCCCATACTGAACATGGTTCCCGTGTATTACCTGGCATACTACATGGCATTGCAGTATGGTGTGAATCCCGACTACCTGAGATTTGAGGACAAGCGCTACCTGGACTATGACAACGTGGTCTTTCCGCCGGGAGCACACTAGGCTACTTTCCTATCCTTTCCTTCCAGTGTTCCCTTATTGCCTCAATGGCACTCTTCACGTCGTTCTCCACTTCTTTCCTGCTGCTTCCTGTTGAGGAGACTTCCACGTCAAGTTTTGGATTGTTGTTTTCCATGCCAAGCGGATGGGACTTAATGTAAACCTTTCCAGAATATTTCTTCATGAGTTCTGACACGAAGGGTGCCAGGGAACTCTCCATGACGCCTTCCAGATGGATTGTATCATCATAATAGAAGAAGTCACTTTTTCCAATAAGAGATGAAGCATTGGAGAGAATATCCTTCATTTCAGCAGGAACACCGGGAAGAATGAGAATCTTTTTTTCATTCAGTTCCATAAACACGCCTGGAGCAGATCCGACGTTGTTCTTAACAGCAATTGATCCAACCGGAAGCATTGCCATTTTCTGCCTCTCAGGGGTAACGGGCAGTTTCTGCATCGAGTATTTCTGCCTCAGGACTGACAGAGCTTCCTCATTCAATGCAAGATCAATATTGAAATGTTTTGCAAAGGATGAAACGGTCATGTCATCAAAAGTCGGACCCAGCCCGCCTGAAGAAACCACAAGGTCTGAAACTGAAAGAGCAGTCTCGAATGCCCACCCAATCTCGTCAGGATCATCTTTCACCACCAGGTTTCTAATAACATCATATCCGGCGTGTGTTAGAAAAGACCCTATATATGCTGTGTTTGTGTTCACAGTCCTGCCTTTCAGTATCTCATTTCCCACCGTGATTATGACTGCTTTCATGATTTTGAAGTGCAGTCCGGATTAAGAAGTTTTATTATGTTTCCTGTTGAACTTCTCAACCTTGTCCTTCAGTTTTTTCAGGTCGTAGTTGTCCAGTGGCTTCTTGTGTTTCAAGACCCATTTTTTCAGTTTTACCCTGTACTCTTCATCGGGGCATGTATCTATCGCATTCTGTTCATATTTCTCAAGTTCACGATCTGCCATTAACAATATCCTCCAATTACTTTTTTTGCCTTTATGCTATACCAGCACCATGACATGGGGAAATATAAAAAATACTGTTGATGACACCTATTGCCCATGGGATATGGACAGGTTTTCCTCGGAACTCATGAAATTTTACAGGAAGGAGGGTTCGGAAACAAGGCAGGAGGGCAATATCCTCATCTTTACAAAGAATCATTATAAAAGCCCGTCCTTCAGCGAAAAATACGTGATTTCATTTTCCCTGAAGCTTGACACATCCACCAACACCATGAATATATCAGTAAAGCCTGAATCTGCCGAACTGGGCAGTTTTCTTCTTCACAAAGGATTCAAGGCAGATGATGGCTTCTTCAGCATAAGGGACATAATCCTTAATGACTACAACCGGCCAATTTACTGGTATTCAGAAAGAAAACTGAGGACATTCCTTCAGGGCCTGCCGGAATAAACTGCTTCCTTCTGGAAAAACGGTTTAACTCCAGGTTACAGAACAACGTTCATGAAACCTATAAAGTACAGTAGCACGGCATTTATCACTGCAAATATCAGTACAAGGACGAATGTTTTCTCCCTT
>JAJYYD010000093.1 GCA_021801305.1 Thermoplasmata archaeon | reverse complement strand
CACTGTTGCCATCTGATATGCATCCTGGTAAAGCTGGAACTGTGGCTACGTATACCCCATCCTCATCTTTTTCCAGGATCACCGTGAATCTCATTACCTGTTTAATTGATTCAGAGGTATAATATTTCCCTTTTAATTGACATAGTCAAAAATTAGTTGATCTTATACTGGGGAAAATCGAAATCATAGTACAAAGTTGAACAGCATCTATCCATACATTCATGGCTGTTCAAGAAGAGGTTCAAAACTAAGGAAGGATTGCTGAGGACATCCTACTGGTATCATCGCTTCTTATCAACGGATATGAAACAGTTTCGCATTAATGCGCAAATTTAAGAGATTGAACTTATACGCCTCTTAAGGATGAAAACATGCCTTCAAATGTGAGCTTCAGCCAGTGGGAACATCTCTTTATGACGGGAAAAACAAAGGGCGTATATTTCGCGCTTCTTTCATTTATAATATTTGCAATTCTAATCCTTTACAGCCGTGAAAACCTTTTTTTCTTCGTGGTGGTTGAGGTTGGCTCCTTCGCAAGCTTCGGCGTTCTTGTGGACCTGGTTTCTCACCTTTTCAGCGACAGATACCAGAATGACCTTACCTTTGACCAGTGGGTCCAGAGATTCAAGGGAGGTCGAACACATGATGTTTATGGAATAATCGTCCAGTTTGGCGCTTCCGCAATAGATTTTGTAAGGTTCCATTACGCATTCATCCTCTGGATTATGCTTCTTCCTGAAATGTTCTATATAATAAAAGCAAGGTTTTATCATTGAAAATATGCAGTTTCAAAGAAACATAAAGGAAGATTTGTGGAGTTACTCCGTGCTTTCTTCCAGCTCAATCTGAATCTCGTCCCCTGGCTGCAGAAGGGGCATTGAAGTCTGCACAGTGTTGGGATATTTCAGCCCGCTTCCGGTGTTCACCACAACAACCTTCTCATTTCGGTCTATGAGGCCCTGGTCAAGAAGCTTCTTGATTCCTGCAACTGCGGATGATCCCTCCGGGCATGCGAAAAGACCCTCTTCCTTTGTTATAATCTGCTTTGTGCGGAGTATCTCGTCATCATCCACAGATGTAGCGTATCCTCCGGATGAATAGAGGGAATCAAGTACCATGAAGTCCCCCTTTGATTTTGGAACATTCATGCCGAATGCCACAGTGTCTGATTCATCCCACATCATGCTCTTTTTCTCCTTCTTCTCCCACGCCTCTGTAATTGGAGCGCAGCCTGCTGCCTGTACACAGACCATCCTTGTCTTCATTTCGTCAATCCATCCCATTTCGTCGAGCTCCTGTATGGCCTTGTATATGCCTATGAGTCCGACACCGCCGCCTGTTGGGAATGCAATGACATCCGGTGATTCCCAGTTCAGCTGTTCCATTATCTCAAGGCCCATTGTTTTCTTTCCCTCGAGCCTGTAAGGCTCCCTGAGTGTTGCAGCATTGAATATTCCATAGTCCTGGTGAAGCTGTTCAGAGATGACATTTGCATCAGTTATCCTTCCGTCAACAAGATATGCGTGCGATCCTGCTGCAGTTATCTCCTTCCTGGCCATTTCAGGGCCGTTTTTGGGCATTATTATATAGGATTCCATTCCAGCCCTTGCCGCATAGGTAGCCCAGGCTGCACCTGCGTTGCCATTTGTCGGCACCGTAACGGATTCTATCCCGAGTTCCTTCGCTTTCGATACACCTGCTGTTGCACCCCGGGCCTTGAAGGTGCCGGTTGGATTCATGCCCTCATCCTTTATCATCAGGTCCTTCATGCCCAGTTTCTCCCCAAGGCGCTTCATCTGCAGGAGTGGTGTCATTCCCTCCCCCAGAGTTACAATATTGGATGGATCCTTCAATGGAAGCAGTTCATGGTATCGCCATGGTGAAAGCACCCTTTTTGACATGTTGCGCTTGTCCATGCTCTCCTTTGCATCTTCCAGATCATATCTCGCAACGAGTGATCCTCCGCACTGGCACAGGTTCTGGATCTTGAACGGGTCATAACTTTTTCCGCAGAGTGAACATTCAAGCCTCTCTATTTCGGTATATTTCTTCTCCATAACCATTTATTAGGGTTAATCTTACTTAACTGTTAGTGATCGGCTATGGTGTTTATGTCTTTTATTTATACATCATGCCTGCAAATTATCCATTGAGATTTCAGGATATAAGTTAAGCGGAATGATGCTTCTGGAAATTTCTTGTTAATAGCTAAATGATAACAATGCGCAGTATAACAGCCCATTTCACAATGATTAAAATATTACTTTGGGATAAGATTATAGTTTTATGATAAATATCCTTAACAACTTCTGGGTGCTTTTCGCGGCTGCCCTTGTATTCATGATGACAATCTCCGTGGGGTTCCTGGAGATTGGCGAACTGGGCAGCAAGCTTTACAGGAGTTTGTACAAGACTATTCTCATAACAGGGATTTCATTCATAGTAATGGCTTTCATAGGTTTCAATACTGCTTTTGCCCCGACCATTTACGGCATTATTGGAAATCCATTCTATGCACAGGGATCATTCATGGGTCTACTGGCATCTCCCACTGCATTATTTACCACTGAGTGGTGGTCCACAACCTCCCGGTACTTTGGCACGGGACTCCTCAGCATCACCTATTTCATGTTTGAGACTGCATTTGCCTCGGTCACCCTGGCCCTGGTATCTGTGGTGATTCTAAGAAAGGTCAAGATGTCGGCTTTCGCCATCTTTTCCGTTGTTTATTTCATAATTATATACAATCTTCCGGCTGCCTGGATATGGAATCCAACCGGCTGGCTTTACCTGCTGGGTATGAGGGACTTTGCGGGTGGTCTTGTAGTTCATGGTGCAGCAGGGTTTGCTGGCATTGCCATACTGTTGAGGATAAGGCAGGAGGAAAAAAAGAAGAACCTGGTGGAGAGCCCCCGGGAAACTTTTCATATAAACAATGGTTTCCTGGCACTGGCAATTCTTTTGCTTATGCTTGGATGGCTCGGATTCAATCCGGGGAGTGTACTGGCATTCAATTACGACACACTGATTGTGGTCATGACAACATTCACTGCAGCATTTGCCGGAATGATTTCCACTCTTGTCTCAGGCTATGTTATCATGAAGGATAAGGGAGGTGCACTTCAGGCAACAAATGGAATCCTCATGGGACTGATCATCATCACCCCCCTTGCCGGTTTCGTGAGCCCTCTATCCGCATTCGTGCTTGGAATTATTGGTGGACCTCTTTTTATATCCGCCGAGTTGTGGTTCAGCAAGATGAAGTCAATCAGTGATCCCATAGGACTCCTGCCGGGGCACCTGACCGGTGGTTTATTCGGTGTCATCATGATAGCGTTTTTCACGCAGCACAGTTATGCAGTACTATCAGGAAATTCAGTCCTCCCCAACG
>JAJYYD010000042.1:357-3427 GCA_021801305.1 Thermoplasmata archaeon | reverse complement strand
GCAGGCAGATTGCATCTTCCAACGGTGTGGAAATCCCATTCGGGGAAGACCTTTCAGTGGAGGCGCTCAAATTTATTGGTGATAAATTCCACGATTTTTATTTCATAGTCGACTGGCCTTCTTCATTGAGGCCTTTTTATACCATGCCAAAGAAGGATGATCCGAGATATACGAATTCATACGACCTTCAATACAGGGAAAAGGAAATTACTTCCGGAGCCCAGAGAGTACATAATCCAGATATTCTCATAAAAAGATTTATGGAAAAAGGCCTTAAGGCCGAAAATTTTGAATTCTACATCAAGGCGTTCCGATACGGTATGCCTCCACATGCCGGGTGGGGACTTGGTCTGGAGAGGCTTCTTATGATTCTCCTTGACCTGCCGAACATAAGGGAAGGCACTTTATTTCCGCGTGACAGGACGAGAATTGTTCCTTGAACTATTCTTCCTTCCTTCCTCCTCACCAAAAACAGTTTTTTCTAGCTCTTCGTAGCTGGCTTCTTCCAGGTCGTCTATTGAAAATTTCTTCTTAGACATCTGTGACCAATATATTATACGCAATTTGACTATATATATTTTAAAGAACCTTTTCTTTTAATTTTTATTGCTTTAGAGAATTGAGAAGTACCAGAGGTTAAGTCAAATAACCATCCTTTGTGTTAAAACTACTCGATTCCCCATAATTCTTAAGGCCTAATGTTATTCATGGTTCTGGCTTTTAAAACATCGCCCATAAAAGATCACTTATAATCTGATAACATAATCCTTCATGGCCATCAGGAAGATTGCAGTTGTTGGTTCGGGAAGTATGGGTTCTTCAATAGCGGAGATTTTTGCGTTCAATGGATATGAGGTCTTTTTGAAGGATCAGAATATTGATCTGGTAAACGCCGGTATAGGCAGAATAAAGAAAATCCTTCAAGGGCAGCTTCTCTTTCAGGAGAGCAGGGCCTCAAAGGAGATATCACGGATTGAAGGTATTGGGGTAGTGCTTTCAGAGGATCAAAAAGGAGTTATCAGGAATAAATTGAAGGCAGAACTCACAGAAAGGAAAGTGGAAGAGATCATCGGCCGAATAAAACCCGCCGTTGATTATTCAGGATTTGAAGATGTGGACTATGTAGTCGAAGCCGTTTTTGAAAATATGGAAGTCAAGAAGGCAGTCATGAAAGATCTGTCATCGCACTGCAGAGAAAATGCAATAATCAGCACAAATACATCATCTTTAAGCATTACAAAGATTTCATCATTCATCAAGAATCCGGGGAGGTCCATAGTGACTCACTTCTTCAATCCGCCTTATACTCTGCCCCTGGTAGAAATAGTGCCTGGGTTAAGAACCTCCGATTCAACTGTGAAGGAGATGCTGGAATTCTATTCAAAGATCAAGAATCACCGTGGATTAATGAGGCCCATAAGGGTTAAGGAAGTTCCCGGGTTCCTGGTAAACAGGATACTTGTTCCAGTAATGAATGAAGCAGCAATAATGCTGGATGAAGGGATTGCGGATGCAAAAGACATTGACACTGCCATGAAACTTGGGGCGGGATTCCCAATGGGTCCCCTCGAGCTGTCCGATATGGTGGGAATTGATGTCACCTTAGATGTGATTCGTATTCTCTATGAGGAATACGCAGACCAGAAATACAGGCCGTCCCTTTTACTGAAAAGGATGGTTGACTCCAATAAACTTGGAGTCAAGAATGGTGAAGGCTTCTACAGCCATTAAAAAATCACTATTTTATCTGGTTTATGCCACCCATCTGCCTGTTCACAAGGACAACAGTTGGTGTTATAACATATTTCTTCTGTGAAATCCTGAAAATAGACACCAGGACATTTTTCTTCTTGTTGTCACTAAAGACCTTCCTGATTTCACTGATCAGACTTTTATTCACGTTGAGTTCCACATATATGGGATTGCCCATATGGTACCAAGTGGCTATTATGGAACCCTCGTCTACCAGCTCCACATCTTCTCTGTCCACCTCAAAGTCAAACCTTTGTCCTACCTCTATTTTCAATTCTTGTACCTTAGCTAATAGAAAAAACCAAGTTATTTAAGCTTTTTCTGTACGTGATATAATCGAAATCATATTAACCTATTATCCTTAAAATAAAAAAGTTGAAGTAGTAAGGGGTCACTCCGTCTCGATCAAGGTAACTCCCAGAACTTTTTCGAGCTTCCTTGCTATCCTGATATCAGGTGTGAGACTCCCTCTCTCTATATTCGCAAGAACGTTCTTTCTTTCCAGTATTTTCGCGGCCAGATCATCCTGGGTCATCTCCAGTTTTGAACGGGCATCGTGGATAAGTTTCGCGTATTCAGGCACAACAAGAAGGTTCTCAATGTTATCTTTTTTCTTTACAGGCTTGCTTTTACGTGGCATTGGGGGGCGATATTCACGCTGTGGAAGCTTAACTGCTTCAGGCTGCACTTTTACAGGATTCGAGTATCCTGAGGATCGAAGTTTATCTACGGGCACCCCGAATTTGCTGCAGGAATCACACACACTGAGAATTGCACCATCCACTCTCACCTTTGTAAGCTTTTCGACGTTCTTTCCGCACATTTCACATTCCATAAATAGGCCCTCCCTTCAGATCACTCATGTTCTATTAATTAAAAATGGTTAGTTTAAAGTTTCTATTTCAAAGTGGTAAAACACAACTGTAAATAATTCACAGCAATTGGGTTGGCATGGAGTCTGGATGGAACCCCATGCTGAGAAAAGATGGTGGAAACTTCTACACAATTTCATCATATCAAAAGCCTGTATACGGGGAAAAAATAAAGAAAGAGAACGGTTTTTACAAACGTTACTGGGACCCAAAAAGAAGCAAGCTTTCTGCTGCACTCAAAAAAGGCCTGAGGTATGTCCCGTTCGAGAAAGATAGCAGGGTTCTCTATCTGGGAGCATCCACAGGCACAACAGTAAGCCATATTGTGGACCTTTGCCCAGATGGCGAGGTATTTGCTGTCGAGTACTCATTTGAATCATTTACCAAGCTCCTTAACATTTCCGGCGAAAGGGAAAACCTCTTTCCATTTCTTGAGGATGCCATGA
>JAJYYD010000042.1:0-347 GCA_021801305.1 Thermoplasmata archaeon | reverse complement strand
TGCAGGATTTATCAACAATCCGCAAATAATATACCAGGACATATCACAGAGGCATCAGGTGCAGATCTTCAATCTTGCGGCAGCCACTTTCAAATCCGTGAAGAAAGCAATCCTCATCATCAAGGTGAGAGCAATAAGCGCTAGGCAGAATGAAAAAGAGGTAGTGAAGAATTCAATAAAGGGAATTAATGGATTCAGGGTACTGGAGATAATAGACCTGAAACCATTTGACAAATCCAACTATCTTGTTTATCTGGAAAGGCAGTGAGAAAATACAATTATATGTATAAAAACGCTGATCGGCTATGGAAGGAAACCCGTTTTTTGAGAGGAATGCCGAAAAATAC
>JAJYYD010000118.1 GCA_021801305.1 Thermoplasmata archaeon | reverse complement strand
TTTCCATTCCCTCATCTTCAATTGAAATCATCAGTCATGTCCCCCAGAAAAAACTTTCCGGAAATCCCGAGAATGGCAGCTCAATGATAGGCGAAGGCGGAACACATGTCACAATAATAACCACAGGCGGCACAATAGCCAGTCGGGTCGACTACTCAACCGGAGCAGTAAAGCCGGTCAAGGACCTTGAATTTCTTGCATCTTCAATTCCAGGCATAACTGGAAGATTCACTTTAAAGCTTTCAGAATATGGAGAAATACTCAGTGAAAACATGAAACCTGAAAACTGGATTTCCCTTGCAAGGGCAACCCGGGACTCCATGAAAAAATCTGATGGCATAATAATAACACATGGGACTGACACAATGTCCTATACGTCATCGGCCCTTGCTTTCATGTTCGAGGAACAGACCAGTCCTGTAATCTTTGTTGGTTCCCAGAGGAGTTCGGACAGGCCCAGCAGTGATGCATTCCTTAATTTCAGGGGTGCACTCGAATTTTCATCAACAGATTTTGGAGAGGTGGGAATAGCCATGCACGACAAAACGTCAGATACGGGGATAGCACTCCACAGGTCCGTGAGGTCAAGAAAGATGCATACAAGCAGAAGAGATGCATTCAGGACAATAGGATCAAGACCACTGGGTCTATCAGGTCCTGAAGGTACAGTCCTCAGGCAGGACTACAGGAAAATTTCTGACAAAATCGAATATTCCGACAGGATTGACAGCAGGGTTGCGTTGATATACTTCTCACCGACACTGGCACCTGAAGACTTTGAGAACATAGTTTCCGGGAGGCATGCCGCAGTTATTATGGGGACCGGCCTCGGGCATGTCAGCACAGATCTTGTTGATTCAATAAAGAAATCAGTAAGGGAAGGCCTCAAGGTTATGATGACATCCCAGTGCATCAATGGATCAGTCAACATGAATGTCTATTCCACTGGCAGGATTTTAAGAGAAGCTGGAGTTATTCCCATGGGCAGCCTGATCCCGGAAGTGGCTTACGTGAAGGCCATGTATGTGCTGGCAAACTACCCTTCTGAAGAATTTGAAAAACGTATGCAGGAAAATCTCAGGGGAGAAATACTGGAAAGGGAAACCTCTTCACATTTCAACGCGGGAGGCTTCTAATCATGGCAATAGAGAAGATCAGGATTGGGCTCGAGGTCCACATGCAGTTGAACACGGGAAAATTATTCTGCAGATGCAGCCAGAATCCAGGCGGGAACGGAAGATACTTTCAGTTCACAAGGGTTCTGAGGCCAACCATGTCAGAGCTAGGAAAGATGGATGTTGCCGCGGAATATGAGATGGAAAGGGACAGGATTTTCACCTATGATGCAACAGAAAACACATGCCTTGTGGAGTATGATGAAGAACCACCTCATGAGATGGATGAAGATGCAGTGAAAGCATCTGTCATAATGTCTCTGGCACTTCACTGCAATACCCTGGAGAATATTTCGACCATGAGAAAAGTGGTCGTGGACGGTTCAAATACAAGCGGATTCCAGAGAACTTCTGTCATAGGTTTCGATGGATATATTGATACAAGCAGGGGGAGAGTGCGCATATCCACCGTATGCCTGGAGGAGGATTCAGCCAGGAAGGTTGAGGGGGAGTTATCAGCCGTAACTTATTCCCTTGACAGGCTGGGCATCCCCCTTATTGAGGTATCAACGGAACCTGACATTCTGGATGAGAAACATGCCGTCGAGGTTGCTGAGAAAATAGGTTCCATATGCATGCTGTCAGGTTACGCCAGAAGAGAGGTGGACTCCATAAGGCAGGATGTGAACATGTCAATGGGCATGGGGCGTGTGGAGATAAAGGGAGTACAGAAACTTTCACTGATAACCGATTTCATCAGGTACGAGAAAAAAAGGCAGGAGTCAATTTCAAGGGCGATTGAAACGGTCAGGAAGAGAACAGATGGGAAAAATATTGCCGTCGAATTTACAGATGTTAGCGAAATTTTCGAAGATTCAGCATCAATAATAATCAGGTCTGGTTTCAAGGCCGGGAACAGCGTATATTCAGCCCTTTTACCAAAATTTGGAGGAACTTTGAAAAATGGGGACCTGAGGATCGGGAAAGAGATATCAGACGTGGTCAAGGCATTCGGCCTTGGCGGCATTTTCCATTCTGATGAACTTCCAGCCTATGGAATTGAGGAAGAAAAAATAAACACCGTTTACAGGAAACTTGGGAAGCAGCAGGATGATGCAGTTCTCATTCTTTCATCCCCTCCATCAAAAATCGGCGTAATAACATCAGGAATAAACAGCAGAATCGTTAAGCTTTTGTCGCTGGACCTGGCCGAAACTCGTGGACCAAGGGATGACGGGGAGACATTCTTCCTGAGGCCTCTCCCAGGAAAGGAAAGGATGTATCCTGAGACCGATATCCCCATTAAACACATTTCGGCGGAAACCATGGATTCCTGCAGGAAAAATATACCACGTGAAGCAGGAGAACTTCAGAAAGACCTTACTGACAAATACGGTATATCCGGGCAGGATGCCGAAGTTATCATAAGATCTGGAAATATGATGAAATTCACCCGAATGGCCGATTCTTATGGGGATGCAAGATCAGTTGCAAGGCTTTTACTTCAGAAAATTCCGGAAATAAAAGAAAGATCTGGAAAAGAACCGGATGAAAAGATCATAATGGATGTCCTGGAAATCTCCCGCAGAGAAAACTGGTCGAGGTTCGTAACTGAAAAAGCAGTTGAAATTTCTACAATTTCCGGGCTTAAGGGTGATGATCTGAAGGAAGAGATAGGAAACCAGATAATGTCAGAGGACGAGATGGCGGCTTTTATCTCATCAGGTCTAAAGGACGGGGCAGTAACCCAGAAAAATATTATCCCGTATCTTGGCAGATCAAGTAAAAAGCTTGTGGATCCAACTCTGGCCATGTCAGTCTTCAAGCGAATGACCAGGTGAAGTTTCTGCATCAATCTTATTCAAAAATAAGCTTATTTTAAGGGTTTTATCATGCTATCGAAACAATACTTAAATATCGTCTTACGATACCAAATACATGTTAGATGGGTATATCCCTCTGCTCATAGTCCTCATATTGCTCATACTGGGAATGGTAGGATTGTTCATGCTCCTCCCTTCCCTGGGCGAAAGCAGGTTTGAGAAGAAAAAGAAACTCTCGTTCAATCCTTTTGATATACTGACAAACCTGGTTAAAAGTGAAAACCCTCCCGTGAAGTCAACCAGGTATCTGGAACCATACGAATCTGGAGAAGTGTCAAGAGGGGAAATTGGAAAATTTGTCCATGTTCAATATTATGTGATTATACTTCTTTTCGTGCTGTTCGATGTCGACCTGGCCCTTCTGTTCCCATGGGCATTCGATTTCAAGAGTCTCGGGCTCCTCCCTTTCATAAATACGCTCATATTCCTGGCAATGCCTCTTTTCGTGGTATATTACGCCTTTAAG
>JAJYYD010000019.1 GCA_021801305.1 Thermoplasmata archaeon | reverse complement strand
GAAAGGAGCTAATGCAGGAAGGAGGGAATGGGGGTGCAAGCAGGTGGTCTTCTGTATTCGCCTACACCACATCAATATATGACAGGGGATTAATGATATCAGGCATTCACCGCATGATTTCAGCCAGGTACAGTTTCAGCACTGTCCTTGAAAAAATCAGCAGATACTTCAACATAACCATTAAAACAGGATATGCCGATGAAAGTCACATGGCCCTCTATAAGGACAGATTTTACATACTGGTGCCAAAGGATGCGGTTAACCGTGACCTGGGTATTACTGCAGATGATGTTGACGAGTCAAATCCCAGAATAATAAACGATCTCATATTCAGAGGGATGCTCGGAATGAACGACAAGACAATAGAGGACGAGGTATCTTTCACCCAGGACGAATCTCTTGCCATAAATGCCGTGGACAACCACGAAGCAGAATTTGCAATTCTAATGCCATCGTGGAGCAAGGATACCTTCATAAATCTGACAAGAAAGGGACATATCCTCCCTCAGAAATCTACCTATTTCTACCCAAAAATTCCTTCCGGAATCGCCCTTTACTGCATAAAATAGCAATAAATATGAAAAAGAGGCAAAAATATTACAATAAAGGTGTCATAATGTAAGGATGGAGAGACAGAAGATCAGGAGCATAACCCGGACTTTGATTGCAATGATAGTCCTGATGGCTGTCATTCTTTTCATGATATACCTTGTATCAAGCGTGTTTCATTTCATACCGGATACATTCACGAAGTATGTAAATGCAATATTTATCGCAATTATAAGTTATGCAATAATAAGGATTGTCCTTACTTTCCTTAACCGCTATCTGCACAGATTCATGGACGACCGCAAGGTACATCCAATCATGTTCCTTGTCAACATATTCGCCTATTTCATACTGGGCGTCATAGTTCTTGGGTCATTGGGTGTTGATGTTACGTCCCTGATACTTGGAGGTTCACTTGTTTCTGTCGTCCTTGGTCTTGCCGCTTCCACGGTTCTTGCAAACCAGTTTGCGGGGATTTTATTTGTAGTAGTAAGGCCCTTCAATATAGGAGACTTGGTCACAATGAATATGTGGCAATACGGAGGTGCTTTTCCAACAATATTCCCCAAATATTTTTCGGTGGACAGGATTGAGGCCACTGCCTATACCGGACAGGTGGTGGATATAACTATAAATTATACAGTTCTCGACATGGCAAGTGGCGACCGGGTGAAAATTCCCAATGGAATACTTGTATCAGGCGCAATTATCATAAGAAGACCTGGTATAGTTGTGAAAGCCAGGTATGAAATCCCGAAATTTATAGAATTCGAGGCTGTAAAACCACTCATAGAGGAGGAAGTAAAATCTATAAGTGACTACATGGGAAACCTGTCAATAACTGTGGACGAAACCACCCTGAACACCTATATTCTTATGATTGTGGCGAAATTCAACGTTATGGACCCGGATGTAAAAAGAGGGGAAATGTTCCTCAGGCTCATGAAGCTTATAGAGCCCATGAAATCCAGGAACTGAACGTTAAGGTGGTCAGTCTTTCGTGTTAAGCCTGCACATTCCCATTGGTAATACTACTATCTCTGAACGGCCGTTTATGCTGGCTGATATTATGTAAGTTCCCTGATCTATTCCCTTGAGTATGCCTTCAAACCTGAGCTTTGGTGAGAGATTTTCCTGTCCCTGGTTAAGAAGCATGACATCAACCTTCTTTTCTATAAGATCATTCAAAATCATGAAACATGATTGGTCTTTAAGTTATATAATTTCATGTGAACCGATGGTGCAGAAAGAACTGCCAGGTCAAGGGAATTCAATCTCAAGTTCCAAAGGAGCATGGTCTGAACCCATTACGCTATCCAGGATTGCCGAGGACCTGACATTTTTCCTCAGTGTCCCCGAAACAATAAAATAGTCAATCCTCCAGCCGATGTTTCTCTCCCTTGCATTGAATCTGTAAGTCCACCATGAGTAGTTGCCCGGATCGCTGTTGAACATCCTGAAAGTATCAACAAAGCCAGAAGCAAGAAACTGCGTCATCCAGTTTCTCTCCTGTTCAGTGAAACCCGCATTGTTTCTGTTGTCTTCAGGCCTGGCTATATCTATATCCTCGTGTGCAACATTGAAGTCACCGCAGATAATCAGGGGTTTTTGTTTCTCAAGTTCCAGGCAATATCCAGTGAATTCGGAGTCAAACTGCAGCTTGTAATCAAGCCTCTTCAGGTCTCTCTGGGAGTTCGGAAAATATGCGTTTATCAACCAGAATTTTTCTGTTTCAACTGAAAGTACTCTTCCCTCATCATCAAACTCCCTGTTCCCAATTCCCATCCTTGCTGAAACAGGCTTATTCCTCGTCAGAATCATGGTGCCGCTATACCCTTTCTTCACGGCAGGATTTACGAATGCTGTGTAGCCAAGTGAAGTAATCTCCAGTGGCACTGTTTTCTCATCGGATTTTATCTCCTGCAGGCAGATGAAGTCTGGATTCAGTTTTTCTATCTCGTTAATCATGCCGCTTTTAACTGCTGACCTGATCCCGTTCACGTTCCATGAAAGTAATTTCATTCTCATTTCAACTCTGATACTATAGTTTAGTGGTTACACAATAAAATATTTTGCAGTAAATATCTTTATTTCTGAGAAGCTGAATTCTCATTACAGGGGGTTTTTCAATAGCCTGTGAACTTTTCTTTCTTAACTCGTATATGTTTTTCCATTTCCACTGAGTTTATGATTTCTGTCACAGAATCAACAAACAATGGGGGTCCAGCCATCATAATGGACAAACCGTCATTCATGTTTAATTCATCATTTATGCATTCCTTGATCTGGTATCTGGAATCATTTGATTCTAAAGCAATCTGGTCAAGACTATGGACGCTTGCATTTATAATCTTCAGCAGTTCACCGGGAACTTTCCCTAAATCTTCCCGGAACAGTCTGAAGTGGTCTGCACTGTAATAATGTATGAGCGTGAATCTCGAATCTTTATGTTCAGACAATGACTGCATAATTATGCTTCTGAAAGGAGTGATTCCCATATCGCCGGCTATGAGAAGGCAACCCTTTTCATCTTCCTGGAAAAAGTTTCCATTCGGGCCAAACATTTTCACTTCCTGACCAGTAACCATTGCATCAAGGCTCTCCTTGAATCGCGAGTTTCTTCCCTTGACAGTTGTAGTGATAACTAAATCTTCTTCATACGGTGCTGATGAAAGAGAGAACTGTCTAAGTGATGATTTTGGATCAAGCTTCCCATCCACTAGCCTTAAAACAATAAACTGCCCCGCCCTGTATCTGAAGTCTGCTGGCTTCCTGAAATGGAACGATTTCACGTATTCATTCTCATTTTTCGAATTTATAAATTCTATTTCGTAGTTTTCGGGCATACGGTTGAATTCATATCAATTTCGGCGATAAAAACCTACCTTTTTAAGGTCTTTCAGAGTTTTAAATAA
>JAJYYD010000075.1 GCA_021801305.1 Thermoplasmata archaeon | reverse complement strand
TGATTATATTGAAGTCAGAATTTGAGGATTTAACCCTTGATCAAACTTACTCCAGGCTTGAATCATCTTCAAATGGACTCAATGAAAGTGATATCTCCGTGAGGCATGAAAAATATGGCTTCAACGAGGTGTTGTCAAAAAAAGAATCCACATTAAAGAAATTCGCATCAAAATTCTGGTCTCCTATTCCATGGATGCTTGAAATCACCATAATAATAACAGGCATACTGGGCAAATACCGGGATATGTACATTATTGCCTTCTTGCTGGTATTCAATGGGGTTTTGAGTTTTATGCAGGAGTCCCGGGCGCAGAATGCAGTGGAACTTCTAAAAAAGAAACTTCATGTCAAGGCGAGGGTTTTAAGGGACGGAAAGTGGAAACAGGTGGAAGCCAGGGACCTGGTTCCAGGAGATGTTATTCACGTAAGGAATGGGGATATAGTTCCGGCAGATCTCAAGATCATCAAGGGTGATGTTCATGTGGACCAGTCGTCCCTGACAGGGGAATCCATGCCGGTTTCACGATCATCGACCCAGCTTTTATATTCAGCTTCCACTGTAAAGAAAGGTGAAGCAGATGCAATTGTTACACTGACCGGATCCAAAACTCTTTTTGGCAGGACCACAGATCTTGTTGCTAATGCTGGCTCCCAGTCCCACATAGAAAAGCTGATTCTGGGAATAGTAAAATACCTCATAGTAATCGATTCCCTGCTTGTCATTTCCATTGTGGGATATTCTTACTACATACATGTTCCGGTTGGAGACATAATACCGTTTGCTCTGGTAGTGCTCATAACATCTATCCCCGTTGCCCTTCCTGCAACATTCACGATTGCAATGTCAGTTGGTGCGGCCGAAATGTCCAGGAAAGGTGTCCTTGTAACCAGGTTGACTGCAATTGAGGATGCCGCTTCAATGGATGTTGTATGCCTGGATAAAACCGGAACAATTACAAAAAATGTTCTTAGTGTAATGGATCCGGTAACATACAACTGCACGGAAAAGGATCTGTTGAGTTATGCCGTTATTGCATCGGATTCATCAAGTGAAGATTCCATCGATGATGCTGTAATTGAGTACGCAAGATCTAAGGGTTACTCTCCGGATCTTTCCAGAAGAACAAGCTTTACCCCATTTGATCCGCATACCAAGAGAACTGAGGCCCTGGTAGAAACCGGGGAAGGTAAAGTGAAACTCATAAAGGGTTCTCCTCCGGTCCTAATGAAACTGTATCCCTATCCAGAGAAAATGACGGACGATGTTGATAATCTTTCAAAGAAAGGTTACAGGGTGATAGCAGTTGCAATAGAGGGGAGCGAAAACAGGATAGTCGGTCTTATCCCTCTTCATGATCCGCCCAGGGAAGATTCATCCATCCTTATAAGTGAACTGAAGGACCTGAGCATAGATTCCAAGATGGTTACTGGTGACAGCAAGGCAATTGCCGGAGAAATAGCATCGCAGGTGGGAATAGGTACGAGGACCTGCGACGTGGCCGATGCCTTGAAAGGTTCCGTGAATATAGAAAACTATGATGTCTTTTCGGAAGTCTTCCCGGAAGATAAGTATGCAGTGGTCAAGAAATTACAGGACGAGGGCCACATAGTAGGCATGACGGGGGACGGAGTTAACGACGCTCCTGCGCTGAAGCAGGCTGAGGTTGGAATATCGGTAAGCACAGGGACAGACGTTGCGAAAGCTGCCGCAAGCATAGTTCTGACACATGAAGGTGTCTCTGATATAGTGGAATCAGTCAAGAGTGGAAGAAGGATCTATCAAAGGATGCTTACATATATACTCAACAAGATAATCAAGACAATACAGGTTGTATTCTTCCTTACCATATCGTTTTTTATTTTCAGGTTTTTTGCAACCACCCCTTTCGACATAATACTGTTGATCTTCGCCAACGATTTTGTAACCATGTCAATAGCAACCGACAATGCCAGGTACAGCCTCAAGCCTGAGAAATGGGGGACCCGTCATATTGTAACAACATCCGGCATACTTGCGGCTCTTCTCGTGGTCGAGGGCCTGCTGGCACTTTATATTGCAATAAGGCTTGGCCTGAGCCACCCGGAAATAGACACATTCATATTCGACATACTTGTTTTCTCCGGCCAGTTCACTGTTTATATGGTAAGGGAGAGGGACAGGTTCTGGAAATCCATGCCGGGAAAATGGCTTATGATGGCATCTGCTGCAGATATAATTTTTGTTTCACTTATATCATTCAGCGGTATACTCGTCACTGCAATTCCATACACAATGGTCCTGTTTGCAATTGGCCTGACATTTGTCTGGATGGCGTTCATGGACACATTCAAGAACATTATATTCAGGAGATATGGATTATAGGATAAAAATTGTGATTAACAAGCATATAAAATAATAGCATAAAAAAATAGGCAATTAATTTAAATCTACCTAAAAGATAATACATACATGAAAATAATGGTTGCCTTTGATGGGACTAATTCTTCCATTAATGCCTTGAACTACGCTCTGGATCTTAAAAATTCTGCTGACGGATATCTCATAATGTATTCAAACACAGAGAGTAAGGTAATACCCCCATATTTTGGGGAATACAGCGGGGATTTCTTTAATGAAATGGTGGAAAAAGATGAGGAAACTGCTGAAAGTGTAATGGATATGGCAGTGCAGATAGCGAAAAAACATGGTGTAACTCCGGATGTGGAAATAGTTGACATGCCGGGAGAGGATACAGCTGACACAATTTTAAAGACCGCATATAAATTCAAGGCCGATATGATAGTCATGGGTATGCGCAGACTTGGACGTGTTGAAAAATTCATACTTGGTTCGGTCAGTGCAGAAGTTATCCAGCACAGTAAAATAGCAGTGCTCGTTGCCCCGCCTAAAAATGAAGAGGCAGAAAAGAAGTAAAATGCCATTTCCATTTTATCTTCATTGCATGGAAAAAATGGAATAGATCTTGAAGTGTGCAACACGTGATTTGTATTTCACTTTATATTCAAAAGAAAATTTTTATTTAAGGATCTAACCAGGGTTGTAACCTGAGATTTATCACATAGTATTCTCTATTTTCAATCCAATGCCCATGCCCTTGTTTGCAAAATATCCATGTTCATCTTCACTTACGGCTATGACTCCTGCTATGACACCCTTGAAAAAACCTATCTCTTCTTCCATGATTTCCTGAAGTGGTTTTGTGCCGATTTTTTCATGGATCCTGAAACAGAGAAGCCTTCTGCTTATATCCTCGCCAATTCCGGTTGCCACAACAGCACCCTTTTCACCGGCATATATGCCGGCACCGAATATGGGGGAATCACCGATCCTTCCTCTCAACATGGGGGAGGCTCCTCCAGTGGAAACGGCAGCGGCAAATTTGCCATTTATTCTTGCAACAGACCCCACCGTATCGCAGGAATCACTGAGGAATTTACTGAATTGAGTTTTTGTCATAAGTTTACTGTACTTT
>JAJYYD010000145.1 GCA_021801305.1 Thermoplasmata archaeon | reverse complement strand
AAATAATAGATTCGAGTTCTGCCCTCTTCTGGAATCTTCCCTCATTCTTTTCCAGATCAACCCTTTCACATACACCCAGTCCAATTTCCCTGCAAAATGTCTTCCATTGGCTGTCCGTAGTAACTGCGATAAATACCTGTTTGCCGTCTTTTGTCCCGAAAAAATTATAAATGGCCCATGCAAATCCTTCCTCGTTCAAAGGCTTGAGTTCTTTTCTGTTCATCTGGTATGTTGCAATGTGCTGCCCCATAAAGAACATGGCTGTTTCAAAGAGTCCGATGTCGATTAGCTTTCCCTTCCCTGTTTGTTCACGCTCCAGCAGAGAGTGAAGAGCCTGGATAACCCCAAACATGGCTGCACCCATGTCAACCATTGACCCACCAACCCGCATAGGTCTGCCTGTCAGACCGGTCATATACGCGATCCCGCTATGTATTTCTATCGGAAAATCAAGAGACTTCCGCCTTTCCAACGGGCCTGATCCATATCCCTTTATTGAGACATAAATTATTCTGGGATTATGATTTGATAAGGCCTCATATGAAAAGCCCATTCTCGCCATGGCTCCGTACCCCAGGTTGTCGATAACAATGTCGGAAGTTCCAACCAGCTTAAGGAATATCTCTTTTCCTTTCTCGCTACCTAGGTCTAGGGTAAGGCTTCTCTTGTTTCTGTTATAAAATGGAAATGCCCCTGAACTTGATTCTGTCAGTCTCCTTGCAATATCACCTTCGCCGGGTCTCTCTATCTTGATCACGTCATAGCCAAGCTCGGAAAAGATCAGACCGGCTGAAGGTCCAGCGACAATGTGACCTATCTCAATTACTCTTACCGTTGAATTCACCAACCATTTTTATTATCTGATCACTCGTTACACATTTTCCTGTCTGAGAGGACAGATCCTTCACTTCCTGCAGTACCTTCTTCACTACCTCTTCATTTGCTTGCATATTGTAACCTTCCAAGACTCGCTTTATCATGGACTTTCCTGCATATACATTTAGACTCATATTAGTGCCGGTGAAAACTCCAGAATACGCGACGTGAGTGCCGGCCGTGTTTGTCGAAATATTTGAACCAATTACCGGGAAATTCAATATGAAGAAATCCTTACCTATCTTATCCAGCAGGAATTTCAGTATAAGATCATAGGCTCTCTTAAGGGCATTAACATCAATCCCGGTGGTTATGCCTTCTGACTCCAGCAGGCTGTGTATTGAGGCGGTATCAGTAATTCCGTTCCTCTCCCCTATCCCATAAATGGTTGTATCCAGGTGATCCGCGCCACCTTCAATCGCAGCAAAAGCATTCGCTGTAGCGCCGCCCATGTCATTGTGGCAGTGTGCCTCTATTTCACAGTCCAGTGATTTCTTGGCTTCAGTGAATAAATTTCTAATCTTTCGTGGAGTGCCCGACCCTGTAGTATCCGGAAGCTGAACGATGTCTGCCCCTGCCTGGGATACAAGTTTGGCAATTTTGATTACCTCCCTGATATCATTTTTCATAACATCAACCACTGCAACTTCCAGAACCTTCCCTTTTTTAGACGCGTATTTAATTGCATCAATAACATCGGGCAAATTTTCCAGTTTAAAGGGTAGATGCAAAGAGATATTTGCCCCAGTTTCATCAATGCGATCAATATCTTCCCTGGTTGCGCGACCAAGAGCAAAGGGTTCTGAAAATATATTTTCAGATACTATCTTCCTGGTAACTTCGACTTCAGATACATGTGCAGGGGGGTACGATATCATTGCCCTTTTTATTCCAGCGTCTCTTACGATTTTTGCAATCTTAATTTTTTCATCGATGGTGAAAGCAATCCCGGGAGTCTGGAGCCCCTCTCTCAATGTATCATCGGTAATCATACTTCCCCATATACCATAAATATTATAATTGACCATCTAACCCGTTAGGTAGGCTTTATTCAGACATAGACGCTCAACATGCCCGCATTAAATATATTGTACGCATAACTGTATGTGGAGTGATGGAAAACTCTTACAGCGTCCTGATCATAGGCGGTGGAAATGCTGGGCTTTGCGCAGCATTGTCTGCAGCCGAACATACTTCTGATATTCTTCTGGTAGAGGCTGCCCCCAAACCCGAGAGGGGAGGGAACACGAAGTACACAAGAGATATCAGATATGCGCACGGCATCGACGGGTATACTACCGGCGAATATCCGGATGATGAGTTTGTAAACGATGTTGTTCGTGTGACTAACCACAATACGGATGTGGATCTTTTGAAAATGGTTGTATCGGAATCACGGAATATACCTTCCTGGCTCCAGAACAAGGATGTCTTAATTCATAAGGCTCTGAAGGGAACCCTGCATCTCGGGAGAACCAATTTGTTCATGTTTGGCGGCGGAAAGGCAATGGTCAACAGCTATTATGCTGCTGCTGAGAAATTGGGGATAAAGATTGAATACAACACGAAATGCACGGATCTTGAATTCTCCGGAAATAGAGTTACAAATGCCTCCTTAAATGGCCCTGAGGGAAACCGCACCGTTAAAGTTGGGTCTGTTGTCGTAGCTTCCGGGGGCTTAGAAGCTAACCTTGAGTGGCTGAGCGAATATTGGGGTAGCGCAACTGGCAATTTTATTGTACGGGGGACACGACATAACAGAGGTGAATTACTGCAGGTGCTGCTGAGACATAAGACAAAAACTATAGGCAATTTAAGCCAATTCCACAGTGTAGCTGTCGATGCAAGATCTCCTAAGTTTGACGGCGGCATAGTAACCAGAATAGACTCTATCCCCTACAGCATCACGGTAAATCGTGACGGAAATAGATTTTACGATGAAGGTGAAGATCTGTGGCCAAAAAGGTATGCAATATGGGGAAGACTCATTGCGGAACAACCTGACCAGTTGGCGTTTTCAATAGTCGACTCCAAGGCCATAAATCTATTTCTCCCAACAGTGTTTGAACCAGTAAGGGACGACACCATTTCCGGGCTTGCCATTAAGCTTGGAATCAGCCCTGAAAATTTGTCCCGCACGGTGATGGAATACAACCAGTCGTTGAAAAGAAAGTGCACCTTCAACCCGGGAATCCTTGACGATTGTTCAACCTCTGGGCTCGCCGTTCCAAAAAGTCACTGGGCTGCACCCATTGATTCACCTCCATTCTATGGTTACTCCTTCAGGCCTGGAATAACATTCACTTATTACGGGGTAAAGGTAAACTCGAAAGGTCAAGTCCTTTCTGATAATGGCAATCCGAACAGGAATCTGTTCGCGGCCGGGGAGATCATGTCAGGCAATATATTGTCCGAAGGCTATCTGGCTGGTTTCGGACTTACCATAGGAACCGTATTTGGCATAACTGCTGGAAAGGAGGCGGTATCGGCTGCTAGAAGCTGAGAGACCAAAAGTAGATGCATATGGTACCCTGATAAAGGAAGCGGCCAGACAGCTTACAATCTGTAATGCATGCAGGTATTGCGAGGGGTTCTGTCCT
>JAJYYD010000069.1 GCA_021801305.1 Thermoplasmata archaeon | reverse complement strand
TCAGCCAGGTCGCCAGCCACAATTGCAAGATTCTCTGACAGCCTCTTCCTGTCCGATGTGCCTTCCGGGATATCTTCCCTTATGCCGGCGTGAAAACTTGGTTTCCCTCTCCTTATCTCACTCTGATCCATTACATCGTCGTGAATTAGTAAATATGATTGCGTGAGTTCAATTGAAATTGATGCCTTGATGATTCTCTGGTCAAATTCTCTGAAAAGGTTGTAACCTGCCACAGTAAGGATTGGCCTGACCCTCTTTCCCCCGTTCATTGTGAAATCCCTTATCCTGGCAACAATATCCCTGCTGACCTGATCCCTGCATTCCTCAAGCTTCGTCTTGAAGAAGGAATCCAGTTCCCTGTCTATCATTTCACGGCTTTTCAGAAGAAAATTCTCATGTTTGTCCAATACCATATCACATCGGTGGGTTGAATATAAGACAAATGCATTTAATTTTTTTCAGGGCAGTTCAGGCAGGGTAAAGTTTACATGCATCCAGGCCATTTGCAGCCAGGTAAGATTTGAGCAATTCCATGATCAGGAATGAATGCCAGTGCGGCATTGATGAAGCGGGCAGGGGACCTGTCATTGGTCCAATGGTGATGGCCATGGTATGCGGAGATCCTGCAGAATTGAGAAATGCTGGAGTCAGGGATTCAAAAGTACTGACACCTGCGAGAAGGGAGTCCCTTTTCGAACTGATAGAAGATCTTCATTTCCAGAAGTCATTTATTGTCATCAGCCCGGCAGAAATAAACAGAATGATGGAGAGGATTACACTCAACGAGATTGAACACCACTTTGCACTTCAACTCCTTCACGATGCTGCATGTGATGTTTACGTGGACTCCTTTGACGTAAAGCCTGAGAGATTGAGCAGATCCCTGAGCGACCAGAGCGGAAAAAAAGTTATCTGCGCACACAGAGCAGATTCGATATATCCGGCTGTCTCCGCAGCATCGATTATTGCGAAGGTTGTAAGGGATCGCGAGATCAGGACCCTCTCAGAAAAATTCGGAGATATTGGGTCCGGTTACCCTTCGGATCCAAGAACTATCAGTTTTTTGCAGACATCTATGGAAAATAAGGTCGACATAACACAGATTGTGAGAGTAAAATGGAAAACTTACCAGAACCTTCTTTCAATCGCCAAAAACAAAACTTTAAAATGGTGATTCGCCGAAATAGTTAATGTTCATATATTATCCTGAATTGTATGTTCGTGCCGAGCAATTTTAAACCAAGAGATAACGACGAACTGGCTGATGATTACAACGAGAGGGGTATTTCATATTTCAATCTGGCAAAATATCCTGAGGCAATTAAGGAATTCACCAAGGCAATCAAGGTGATAGGCAACGAACCTGATTACTATTTCAACCGTGGTCTTTCATACTACTCGCTAAAGATGCTGGAGCAGGCCATTGAGGATTATAAGAAGTCCATTTCTCTCCTTCCCGATCATGCGGACTATCATAACGCACTTGGAGCGGCCCAGGAGGATCTGGGGGAACTTCATGATGCGGAAAAATCGTTTTCACGTGCAATAGAGATAGAGAAAGATGTTCCGGACTACTATTACAACAGGGGGAATGTCCTCTGGAAAGAGAACAAGCTGGAAGAAGCCCTCAAAGATTATGACAACGCAGTGAGGTTGAATTCCATGGACCAGATATTCGTCTACAGGAGGCATGAACTTCTGGTGCACATGAAAAGATACCAGGAAGCACTGAATGACATAAACAGGTCAATACAGCTTGTCCCCGAGAATTACCAGTATCATCTGGTAAAGGCTGAACTGCTGGAAAAAATGGAAAAATACAGGGAAGCCCTGGAATGCGTGGAAGAAGCTTCCAGGTACGTTCCAGACCCGGAACAACTGAGCCACAGGAAAGCTATGCTTTTGGAGAAAATTAAATAGAAATGCCCGGGAACTGTTTTTCCATGGGTGATTGTTTTGGTTGAGAATTATGGGCTCAGGGACTACCAGAAAAGCATAATAGATTTTGTTGTAGAGGAGCTGAAGAAAAGGCAGTCTGTTGCAATAGAATCCCCGACCGGTTCAGGCAAAACAATAATGAGCCTTCTTTCCGCAATCAGGTCCAATGAGAATCAGGGAAAGAAGATCCTGTACCTGACCAGGACAAATTCCCAGCAGGAACAGGTCATAAACGAGCTGCGATCAATAGGAAACCGCGATATAAAGGCGGTTGTGATCCAGGGAAGGGGCAACATGTGCCCTCTCTACAGGGAACTTGAAACGGAGGGAGAATTTGATTCTGAATCCCTGTCCAGGTTCTGTTCAATGAGAAAGAAGAAAGTAATGGAGGGTGACAGGGAGGCATGTCACTATTTCAACTGGAAGGTCAGGGATCCTGCAACGGCCCAGTACCTGTTCAACCAGCTTCCCACGGCGGAGGAATTCTATATTTACGGGAAGGAGAATAACCTCTGCCCCTATGAATCAGTCAAGTTTGCACTGAAGGATGCCAATCTTGTTATAGCTCCTTATGCCTTTTTCCTCAATTACGGAGTTGCAAACAGGTTCCTCAACCACTGGGGAGTCTCCAGGGAAGATCTTATTCTCATACTTGATGAGGCTCACAACCTTCCGGATCTTGCCAGAAATGCATCTTCCTTCAGGATCTCCACGAATCTCATAAACTCCGCGGAAAAAGAGAGCCTGGATTATGGGGACATCGAGCTCATGGAGAGGATACGATCCACGGATCTTATGGAGATGCTGAGAAACACCATAATGGATCTCATGCGGGACCGCTTAGGCGAAAAAGATGAGGTGCGGATAAAATTCCAGGACCTCAGGGAAAATATGATGATAGCAAACTCAATGTCATCGGAAAAGTATGGCAACCTCATAACATACCTGAACATCTTTGGTGAGTATATTGCCGGAGAGAAAGAGAAAAAGGGACATGTTCCCAGGTCTTCCGTATTCTCCCTTTCAAATTATTTGATGTCCTGGGAAACGGTTGATGAGGAGAAGTTCGTTGCGGTGCTTTCAAGGCAGAGAAATGGCCAGATTGAGGCTTTCTGCATGGATCCCTCTGTCCTCCTGAACCCCCTCAGGGAATCAAAGACCATTCACATGTCCGGTACCCTGAATCCAATAGATGTCTACCTGAATGTAACCGGCTTTCAGGATTCCTCAAGCAGGGTGATACCTTACATGTTTCCAAAGGAGAATCTATCGGTCATGTATTACGAAGGGACAACCACAAAATTTGATGAGTTTGATGAAAGTGGCGCTTCAAGGCTTTATGATCAGATAAAGTCATTAACTTCGGTTATACAGCGAAACACCATAGTATTCTTCCCTTCATACAACGTTCTTGAGAGGATACATTCCATGGGGTTTCCGTCACGCGTAATGGTTGAGACAAGAGGTAAAACCCAGTCGGACCTGATGGAGATGATAAATAAATTCAGGAAGGGGGGAAGAACACTTTTTGCAGTTTCCGGTGGAAGA
>JAJYYD010000049.1 GCA_021801305.1 Thermoplasmata archaeon | reverse complement strand
AATTCAACTTCAAAGTTTGTCACTGAATTCCCAACTGTTTCTTCACTTCTTCTACTGTGTGGGTCTTCTTCTCTTTCACATCAAGGAGGCCCCTAAGCAGGGAAGCCCTGAAATCCTCAGTGTAAACCCCTTCATCATCACCCTCAGGAATTAGTGACATGAGTGCATTCAGCAACTCATCATATGTCATTCTCTTGTATGCCCTTAGCCCATTCAGTTTCTCTCTTGTAGATCGGCTAATCTGTATGGTTGTGTAATCCATGTATATACCTTGTATACCCAATGTATAATTGCGATATAATTCATGCCTTTTCGTCAATTTTTACATGGGTGCAGTAATGTCTGGGCATTATGAGATAAGGGGTAGTTTTCTTATATTCATGTAAAGCAGAAAGTATTCGCTTAAAACAATTAATCAATCTCAATCAGTCTCTTTCATTCAAAAACTTGTCTGTCAAGATTAAAAATGATAATTTTTAAGTCACCTCAAGTAAAAATTAGAAGAGACCGGATGATTAACTAACAATCACTTTTATCTTCCTGGTGTCCTAATCTTATTCTTGAACCAATCAACAGTTCTTCTAATTCCGACGTTGTATGGAGTGTGAGAAAAATGTGGGAACGTCTTCAATAATTTTGTATCGTCTATGACATAGGGTTCTTCATATTCGTAAAGGAGTTCAATGAGTTCTCTGGCATTTGAATTAAAAATTCCCAGTGCTCTGATAAATTTTTTAGAAACCACCTTAATTGCCGATTTGTTACCTGAAACATAATAGATTTCTTCTATGAATTTTCTGGCTGTTGTGATCGGACCTGAGACATGAAATACTTTTCCGTATTCATTTGGGTTTTGTACCATTAGTAGAGTCGCTTGAGCCGCATCTTCAATATAAGTGATGTTGTGTTCTACATCAGCGTTGACAGGCCAAATTACTGGCTTATCCTGGATAGCGTTGCGAAACATAGCACCATACAGTTCATTTACTACATTTGGACCATAGAAATCTGCAAATCTTGGTATGATCAGGTTAATTCTTCCTTTGAGGTGATAACTCCATAGAATTGACTCTATCTGGTTCCTTAACATGCCTTTTTCCGATCTCGCATTTAGCAGGTGAGTTTCATCAACAGGTAAATGCTGGAATTTGCCATAGCCATATACATTTCCTGGAAACACTACCAGAGGCTTTGATCCTCTGCAGCCCTTTAGAATGTTGAGAATTGAATTCATGTAATACTTTTTCCACAGACCATAGGGAAAATTGTGCCCTAAGTATAAGACCGCCGCATCCTTACATACCCTGGGGATCTCTTCTCCGTTTGTAACGTCTGCAACGGCTATCTGCACATTCCCGTGAAAGAGATCTGCTGCTTTTTTCTCGTCTCTGACGACAGCTCTTACTTTATACCCATTTTCGAGAAGTTTCATGATCACTGAATACCCATACGATCCTGTGGCCCCAAAGACTGTTTGTATGCCGTTTACATCAACTTCATCGTTGTTTTTCATAATAGTTAGTTATCTGAATGACTATTCAGTATTAAATCTTTCTTTCGTGAATTCTTTAATATTCGATTGTAATTACAATTATGCCCAGAGTAGTTAAAGGATACAGGAAGCAGGCGATGAACACCATCATGGAATCGGCTTCAAGGCTCTTTTTTGAATCAGGATACCAGGAGTCCAGTATGGATGATATTGCCAGAGAGATAGGGGTAACAAAGGGTACGCTTTACCTCTATTTCAAAAACAAAGAAGAACTACTTTACGAGGTATGCAAGAGGAATACGCAACTGCTGGAAGATAACCTAGACAAAATTATATCTGAGGATATTCTTGAGAGCGCTAAAAGTTTCTTCAAAACTGAATTGGAGTTGCCTGAGCACTTAAGATTTCACTGGATTTTTGCACTTGGGGAAATCAATAAAAATCAAAGGGTGAGAAAAATATTAATGGAAAGCTATGAAAATTACGTGAAGATAATTTCCAGCAGACTCGAGTTACTCAAAGAGAGGGGCTTGATTTCAAGGGATGCTGATTCTAGAAAGCTATCCCTTACCTTGATCGCCTTGCACAATGGTATAATGATAAGTATGATGCAGGGCTTGAGCGACACTAATGCGTCTGAGATGTTTGAAACTGGCATCAGAAGCATTTTGGAAAATTCTTCCTTATACAAAAATTAATTCGTTTACTCATAATTTCTAAGATTCAAACATTATGAATTTTGTTGGTTTGTTTTTTACATTTTTTCAAGCTGGAATCTGCACATACAACGGATGATCTATAGAGTGAAAAATGAACAATTGTACTCGCAGTGGAATTGCGAGTTCCAATTATTCACTTTGAACCAAAAGAATACCATGCTTGGCAGGATCACTTTTATATTCTTCTAAATATTGGTCTAAATGTGCCTCTTTGCAGAATAACATTCACACGTAAAGATTGTCCAGGAACAGAGTTTTCATATTACGATAAGTTTGATGATACAATGAAGATAGGTCATGTTTCATATCTTATGGAGGTTCACAAGAGAGTATTGAATTACTTGAGAAATGAAAACGGTTCAGATTTTGAAAAAATAGTCAGAATTGAAGACTTGGATCAATCCATGAAATAATGTGGCATTAAGACAAAGCTCTGTAAATTATTAATAATATAAGTTCTTAGGCAATTTTAAACAATAAGCAAATCCCGACCCGTCCACTCGATTCTATTCTTTATTGGAAAGTTAGTTCACCAATACAAAGTGAGAAAGAGGAATGTTTCTTGAACAAATGAAAACCAAGCCATCAATCGTTTAAGTTGATAACTCATGAAAATGCGAAGCGGATCAATTAATCTTGACAATTGAAGATCTTAACGAGTTTCAGAGGATGCCCAAGAAACATATGGTGTCAGCAAGTGAACAATGACCAGTACTTCCTATTGCTCAGCTGCTGATCATCTCGAACTAGGTCTCTTATCTCGCGGGGCAACTGTGCGTAATGCCACGGCTTGACCCGTTGTGATTTCGCCTCGTGCCCATGCACGTGCTTGTTCAATTGCTATGCGTGGACGGTCATCATCTGGTCTCTCCTCTTCGAAAAGATGAAGCACATGCTGAGCGCAATCAGCTGCCCACTTCGCAATAAGAAGATGATCAGAGTCATTAAGCGTTCCACCTCGACGTATGGTTACAAGCCTAAGGTCCCGTCTCTTCTCAAAAATGTTCTGCTTGTCCATAATAAGCCTCTCATACAGAATATTATAATGGGAGAACTTACGAATGTTTTTTCTTTTTGTGGTTATTGAGATATTACTTTAATCAGGCCCAAATACCCAGACACATTCCAAGCTGTAAATTTGCGATATCGACCTCATTGAGATTAAAGTTCTGTATGACAAAACTTTATACTATCGAACACTATAGACAACTGTGACTATTTCAACGATACAGGTAAAGGAAGATACAAAGAGAACATTACAGTCAATGAAACTGCATCCTAGAGAAACATATGAGGAAGTAATAGAAAGGATGATTGAGGATCTTAAAGAACTAAACGAGGAGACCATAAGGGAGGTGGAAGAAGCTAGACGTGAAATCGAATCTGGCAAATTTGTCACCCACGAACAACTGAAGAAGGACCTAGGTCTTTAATGGACTATAGAATAGTATGGTCCATGCAGGCATCCAAGCAGTTGGAACGCCTTGACAGGTCAGTTGCCAAGAGGATTCATGAAAAAGTTGGACAATTGTGTCAAAACCCAGAAAGGTATGTTGAGAAACTTGTTCGATATCCATACTACAGGCTTAGGGTCGGAGATTATAGGGTGATTCTTGACATTCAAAATGAAATGGTTAGAATATTGATTTTAAAAGTCGGACACAGGAGCAATGTCTATGAAAGGTAATTTTCGATTCCTTAGTATTCGCTTAAGACTCTAAGAAAATCTCTAGCGATCCATTGTAATCTAACTAAACAGTTTCAGTCCATTGTCCGTAAAAACTTCAAAGTGATCATCTAATGTATAAAGTGAGCAACCGTTGTTTATTGCTACTGACGCCACAATAGTGTCCATTCTAGGAACTGATCTACCCTTTTTTTCTGCACTTAACCCCAGAGCAGCGGATAATTCACTATAATTCTTATTGTATCCCGGCGTTGTTATCTGGAGAATCATATGAGAATCTTTGGAAAATTTTCCTATGCCATAAAGCACTTCATGCATGTTTACCGAACTTGTACAGCATTCTTCTCCACTTTCAATGATTCTACGCATAAGTGTATTACCTGTGTCAGATTTCTTATCCAACACCTCTATGATAACGTCTGTATCCAGTAAAATCAATTTCTCTTCTCCCACCGTTTATTTTCGATCTCCTTAAGGAGCTTCTCCTTATCTTCAAACTCAATGCTACCTCTCAAGGACTTAATTAGACCTTTATTGCTCTGTGATTTGATCAATCTGTCCAGGAGGTCACTGAAACTCTCGTTTTCTTTCTTGAATCCCTTTAATTCGTTGTACACTGACTTCTTGATTGTGATTGTTTTGGGCATGACATATATTTATGTTTAAACATTATATAAATTTTAACAAACAAAGTGGAAATATTGCTCCATTATCTCTTATTCAATGCATTTGTTTGAAACTTCAACCAAATCCAAAACGTTCATTTGGAAGCAAAAGATCAACTCAGGTTCTTTCTTACACCAACCTTAACTAAGAGTATTATTACCTCATTGTTATTCTTCTGATAAAGTGCTCCTTGACCGCCTATTCTCAAACTTTACAGACCAGTCAAAAATCATCTCGGTGTTTTTGCGGTCTCTGGATCAACTCCGAGTTTTGCGAAAAAAATTAATTACCTTGTTTCTGGTTAATATACCACATTTCTTGATAAAGCCCCTGATTCCTTAGAAAGGACAATTTTAAAAGCGACTATTAGTCAAGCTCCATGCGTTAGCTGGGAGAGGATGTTACAACCATGGCAAAATCCAGATTAGTCCATACTTATCTCATGATGAATTCTGGTAACATCAAGTTAACTACAGATCTGATCTCTTTTGGATGGTTGTTGTTGAACCATTTTATCTGTAATACAGAGTAAATGCCGCAATAAGCTGTTCAACCGGGTAGGTTAATGATCACATTTTATTTTCCCTAATCATAAGACACGCAATCAGGTATCCGGCTCGTAGTGCAGGGCTACCACACCATTCAAAAACTTACTGGCAGAAACAAGTTTGAGCTTATGCCTTCTTTTTTTGTCAACGAAAAGTGGTTTCCCGGAACCAAGTATAATAGGCCTGATCCGAATGCGGTATTCGTCGATCATGTCGTTCGCCACAAGGGAAGACACTAGAGTTCCACTCCCTACAATCACCATATCTCCGCCATTCTCCTTCTTGAATTTGGACACTGCTTCCACAGGATTCTCGCGTATCAGGACTGCCGGCCCCCATGGGACCTCTGTAATGCTGCGCGAAAAGACGACCTTCATGAGGCCATTCAGCTTTCCTATGATTTCAGCGTCAAAACCGTCTGGGGACGGAGAAGCTTTTGGCCAGAATTCGCTGAACTCTTGATACGTTACACGACCGTAAAGCATGGTATCCACCCTTCTTAGAATCTTATTCGACCATTCAATTTCTTCCTTGCTGAACCCAAACCAGTCAATTTCGTTATTCAGGCTTGTGTAATAGCCGTCCAGAGAAATTATGGCGTCCACGATAACCTTTCTCATGCCATTACAACCAGTGTGGACTTATAAACATTCTTACAATGGGCTTCTTTCATTGAACATTGTCTCATATAATATGATGATACACACTGTGATCTTATAAGAAAGTTTTTCTGGAGTTTATCTAGAGCCCTGTTTCCAGGATGCTGTGCAATCCAAAACTTTAAAAAATGAACGTAAACTCTTAAATGCAGCAAGACCAATATTTTTTGTCTTCAAAACCTTGTTATTTTACAATATGATTGAACCCATTATGTCCTGAAAAAATAATTCAATTCCATCTCTGGTCACGACTTCCTTTCCTGTGAAATAGGAATAATCACCCTTGAAACTGAAATTATATTCAAGACCGGCATCGCGAAACTGTGATGGTCCCCGGAATGGGGTTAAAGGATCAGCATTTCTAAGGGCAGTTCTTAGGAATGAATATACAGCATTTACTTCCTGTTCATCCAGTTCGTCTGAAACCTTTCCCTGATATGACATGGTCCAGACGGGGTTATCCTTGAAGAAGACCACTTCCTTTCCAGGTGGCCATCTTCTTCCTGCATACGAATCATGATACTGCCAGTCGCCATATGAAAAAGCATAGCCTACAAATCCTGGAAGTAGAAATTTTCCAGTTTTATTGTGCTTCCTGATTTCATCGGGAGCAGCATAGGTGTTCTGATGGGCTTTCCACAAAAATTCCAGAAAATTATCTTTATCAAAGTCCATTTTTACCGATTTCCCAAACATTAATCATTTGAAATATGGAAAGATTAAATTTATAAAAGATCAGAGAGGAAGCTTTTTCCAGTCCATCAGGTCCTCATTGTTAAGTGATCTTATTTCAAGTTTTTCCAGAAGATCCACAAAAAGGTCGTCCTTTATTTCATCTGAATATACCTTATCCAAAGAATGGTGGAAGAGTGTTGATTTCAGTGCGCTTGTAGTGATTGCCGACTGAAGGCGTATAGCATTGGTGGCATCGTCCTTGATCTGCCTGGAAAAATCTCTGGAGATATCTTCCTTCTTTAGGTCAGCCAGAAAATCATCTACAGTACTTTCCAGTTTTTTATTATGTTCTTCCTTCATGACAACCCTGACTTTGTATGTGGGAACAAAGTCTATTTTGTCGTCATTAACCTTGAACCAGTTCAGTGCATCTTTTTCAAAGAACACTTGCGAAAGTACCTTTGCAACAGCCTTAGGATTGGAAAAATCTACTCCTGTGGTAAGATCGTAAGTAACCAGTGAGCCATCCTGAGATGCTTTTCTTGATTTTTCAATAATTGTTTTCAGTTTATCTTCGGCGGACATATACATGTATTGCAATTTAGTGATATAAGGTTTTGATTAACGCATGAATTGGAAATGGGGTTGGGTATGCAAGAAAATACTTCCTGTAATCCGTTGAAAAGCGGTATAAAAGGAGATTCCAGAACTTCCAAAAGAGATCGCAGTAGAAATGTTGCATGTCTTTAATGTGGAGGATGGACGGAGATGCCCCTTATCAGTAAATTGTGATTGGTAATGGAGTTCCGGTCCAAAAAGATTAAATGTATGTAACCAAGTTGAACAGGTACATGGGATCCTGAAAAATGACTTTAATTGCGGATCACAGAAACATCAGAATTAATTCTTCTGCCATATTCAATTCCAATAAAATAGAATCCCAGGGAATACACTATCAGGGCTGAAACTGCGCTCATTGTCATCCCTATGGACCAGCCAAAGAACTGCCCCGACATCAGAAAGAGAATCCCAAGCGATATTGCTCCAATCACGGAAGCAGTACCAATTATGCTTATTATTTTTAGAGGCCCAATGCTAGATTTGAATGCAAATACAAGGTATAACAATGAAAAAACAAGCAGAAGGAAACCATTTGTAACATGGGCAAGTACAAAGCCAAAGTGGCCTGCATAGTAAAACAGTGAGGAAAATGCTGAAAGATGCTTCACAGGTAGACTGACTTCAAGATTTATGCTCATTCCAAGCCAGAACTGAAGTCCTATAAGTGCCAGGAATACGATTCCCGTGTTTCTGATGCGATGCAATTTTATGCCATTTCCTTCCATTTTCAGCCTGATCAATATTAACCGCAATTATTAAAGAACAGCTAAACCTCAGGTTCGAAAATGTCCATATTTAAATACAAAATTCAAATACGAACAGATATGGACGTCGTGGACTTCCAGATAATCGCTGATCTCTTTAAAGACCCATTTGCCTCAATGCAGGACATCGGCAACAAACTCGGAATCAGTGAAACGTCCATAAGGAAGAGATTGAAATCACTTTCTGGAGACCCTACACGTTTTGCAATGCATCTTATCCCTTCTCCATTTTATTTTAAGAGGAAGGCTGTATCCTTTATTTTCGAAAATAAAGAATTCAACAAAACCATAAAAGAAGAACTGCTGAA
Source organism: Thermoplasmata archaeon (assembly GCA_021801305.1). Taxonomy (GTDB): domain Archaea; phylum Thermoplasmatota; class Thermoplasmata; order Thermoplasmatales; family Thermoplasmataceae; genus Oxyplasma. The sequence continues at coordinate 13,375 of JAJYYD010000049.1, read as the reverse complement.
AATAGCTGATGTTGTATTTATATGGTCAGATCATAACAGAAATATCATCATAACGGCATACTTAAAAGGAGAAACCGCAGATATTACTCATGAACTTGAAAAATTGATGGGCATTAAAAGCCAGATCATCAAGCCGGGGCTGTTTTCGGTGGCCGGAGGATCAGGAAGCATATCCAGGATAGAATGGAAAGTGATATACCATCTTATTGAAAATCCAAGAATTACAAGCACATCCATCTCCCGCAGAACAGGTCTTTCAAGAAAAACTGTTATGAAGTACCGCACGAAAATGCTTGACCAGAAGATACTACTGCCAGTATATTCCGGGGATTTCTCAAACAGCGGTTCAATGATTTTTGGCCTTATTGTCCAGTTCAGGTCCCAGGGCACTAAGATCAGGTTTTCCAATAAGAAGTTACTGGAGGCGGTATCGTTTTCGAATTCCAGAGGGGCGTATTATATTGGTTTCTCAGAAAGTGTTGCGGAATTTGAGGACCTCATGAAAACTCTGGGTAAAATGCCAGAAGTGGAGAACTTTACCCTTTCCGTGCCTACAGGAGGTATTGTGGCAGTGAGCAGAATAAAGGATTGGGTCAGCGATGAAATTAATGTTTCCGGTTCAAGCCTTTTTCCAGATGCGGAATATTCAGCCAATGTACCTGATAGGTCCTGAAACCATGTCTTCTGCATATAATTTCAGGTTTCCCCACAATCGGCTTGGCTGCAAAAGCTGATGTTATCGGAGCCGAAGCATATGCTGAACTGTATTCAATGCTCCTGGCAGCTTAAGTTGGGCTATTTTTTCTGCAGATCATTTTATGTCATTTTCTCTTCCCTGCCGGGGGTTTCAGGAGATTAACTTTGGCAGCTTCCTTTACTAGTTCTTTGAGGGCGTTCTGATCAATTTTGCTGTCCTTCAGGTAATCAACACCACGAACTGTTTTGCTGTCAAGTCTTGTGTTGAAAATTCCCTCAGGATCATTGATCATAGATCCTTTCGGGAAAGTAAGCCTTACTGCGTTCTTGAGGATATTTCCCATGCATATGATACCATTGTGGGACCACACAGGGACTCCTGCCGGGTTACTGGGTTTCTTCCACTTCACTTCCTCAACTATGTCTGGATCAGCCTCAAGAATTATGTTTCTGGCCTGTGACATCTTATCACCACGCCAGTCTTTAACGTTCTTTATTATATTTTCCACTTCTCTATTCCTTGTTGCATTTTCCTTCTCTGTCATTTTACCGCCTTTTCCAGCAGGGCTTTTACTTTTTCTTCCACGGTCCTGGAAAGATCCTTAATTGCAAATGAAGTGGGCCAGATATCACCGTCATCCAGCATAGCCCTGTCTGAAAACCCCAGGGTGGAATACCTGCTCTTGAATTTATGTGAACTCTGGAAAAAGCATATTATCCGGTTATCAAGAGAATACGCAGGCATCCCGTACCATGTCCTGGGGGAAAGAGATGGTGCACTTATCCTGATAAGTTCATGAATCCTCTCTGCAATTGCTCTGTCATGATCTGGCATCTCAGCAATCCTGGAGAGTACCTCTTTCTCATTATCCGCTTTGTTTGAACGTGAACTGCCTGTAGAATCTGTTTTCATCTCCCTCGTATGTTCTTTCATGGCTTCTATCTCCTCCCTGGTGAATCCTGAGTATGATCTTTTCCTGTTCCTGCCAGGTAATTCTGATCCTTTTGCATCTTGCTTCAGTTCATCTTTCATATAGCAACGTAAAAGCATGACAGATGCCCATTAAATTTTTGTGTTTCCCTCAGACATTGAATTTCAGCCAGGAAGTCTATATTTTAGCCCCGGGATGGATCTCATTACAATGCATTATTGAACATTTCATTTTTTCTTCTCATACCTTTGTTATTCCAGTATCCAAAGCATTTTGTCACAGTTTTGATTCATGCCTGGGTCCTGCTTCGGCATCCCTGATCCACTGGACCATGTGGTCAAATGAATCTCCGTCAAGATCTCTTCCGTCCGCATTGTAGTTTTTCGATACATACTGTGCATCCAGGTCTGCTTTTTCACGATCTTCATGCTTCAATAAATGATTTGCATTCTCTGGAAAATAAAATGAAAAATTTCTCTTCTCATCCGCAGCATTCTTAAGGCAATCGCCGTCAACTTTCCAGTCAACCTGAATATCTTTTTTGCCAATCATGATCAGCACAGGTTCCGAAATAGCACCAAGGTAGTCTGAGAGATTATAATTCCACAATTCCCTGGAAAAGGGCAGATTATATGGATTGTACAGTGAAGCAATGAATTGTTTTAACGAGACGGGAAGAACAGTATCATCTTTCATGCTCCCGCCATTGAGAAAAGCGTCAATCGCACTGTCATAATGTTCCATTACCGCTTTGGAATCCGGAATTTGATCAACCTGCCTATTAATCTGATCACGGGCTACTGCACCAACTGGCCGTCCGGGAGGGGAAATCAGTACCAGGCCACTGAATTTGTCTGTTTTTTCATTTAGCTGGTAATTCACGGCATGAATTGTTCCTTCACTGTTTGCTGCGACAAAGATCTTGCTGATTCTATGCCCAAGTTCCAGCAGCAAAGTCCTGACTGCACCGGAAAGCTCCCGGAGGTGTGTGTCCATGCTGAGTTTTCCCTTGAACAGTTCCGCTCTCTCCCTTACACCGGGGCCTGAAGCCAGTTTATCATACCTGAGTGTAATGTAACCCATTCTCGACAATTTTTCTGTCAGCAGTTTTCCGCTTCCGTTGGATCCAGGCAGAAGCGGGGAACACCAGTTTCTGTCAGTTGGTCCACTCCCTGCAACAAAGACTATGGCTGAATGCCTCTTATCATCATCCGGAACTGTAAGCGTGCCATTTACCGGCATACCCAGAACCTTCCATTCCAAACTTCTCTCATTGTACAAATGTGCTTCTCCACTGTCCATTTTCTTGACCTCCACAGCTTTTTCTTTATCCTCGCGGAACAGATAAACGGTCAAATCATCATCTTCATTCTTAAGTCATTTTCCATACAACTTGATTGATGCATATTCCTCATGCAATATTCCATGGGGTTTAAAGAGATATTCACTTATAGTTTCCTTCCTGATAACCATTTGAATCCCTGATACGGCTTAATTTTATTTCATCATAAATTGGGTAAAAATGATCTCATAACCCGTGAATCATGGATCACTGGATAAATTGTGTCACCTGTTTATTTCATGAAGTCAAAGGCGATCAAAGAAAACCAGGTTGGAAGCATATGGTGTTTTTTGTTTCAGTAGAAAAGTCAAATCAGACATGGATTTAGATCAGATCCTGTTCTGGGAGATTCATATTCTATTAACATCATGTTCAGCAAAGTATGAATAACAGGTGTCCATGTTTACATGTGTCACTTGTAAGTTCGGTTATGGGAAGAGGTATTGTGAGGACTATCAAAAGCCTTCCCAACAAGAAATTTCCACTCATTGCAGGTCATAAACTGCAATATTCCTGTAATCTGAAATGCAAGATGTGCCCATTCTGGAGGAGAGAAGACGAAGAGCTCCTGGGTATTGATCAGGAGATCAGGATGATGGAATCCCTCAAGAGGGCCGGGGTGTCTTTTCTTGGGTTTGAAGGCGGAGAACCACTTCTCAGAAAGGATATAGGCGAAATACTGCACCAGTCAAAAAAAAGGTTTCACACCTCAATGGTGACAAACGGCTGGCTCCTCAAGGCAAAACTGGATGAGATAAAAGACAGTTTGAACTATATTTTTGTCTCCCTGGATGGCATCGGCGAGGTTCATGACAGACTCAGGGGTATGGCAGGATCCTTCAGGCATGCCGTGGAGGGGATAGAGGCAGCACGGGATTATATCCCACTGGCCATAAGCTCTACCATAACCAACGAGAATATGGATCAGGCACAGGGCATTGTGGACCTGGCGGTAAAGCTGGGTGTCAGTGTGAACTTTCAGATTGCGTACGATTATACAACGGCAGAAAAAATGTCTCCAGAGAAGATGCAGTTGAGGGAGACCATAAAATTGCTTGAAAGCTACAAAATTGCCGGTCTGCCTATAGTCAATTCAAAGGAGTATTTCAGTTCAGTCCTAAATTCATGGTACGGTAATGATCCGTGGAAATGCAAGCCATGGCTTACCATAAATATTGATCCACTGGGAAACATAGTCCAGCCATGTTATGTCCTGAACGAATACAATGGAAATACAAAGGTATGGGATACTGATATACTGAAGCTCTGGAACACATATGACTGGACTCCTTATGAAAGCTGCAATAAGTGCGCACTTGCCTGTTATCTTGAGCCCTCTCTGTTCAACTGGCATAATCCATCAATGGTAAAGGAAAGGATACTGGATTCCATGGTGTCGCTTGTGAAAGGGGATCTTTCGTGGTAGACGCCTGTCAAAGACAAAAGGAACCGAGTTTGCTTAGGTAGGATAGTTGTGTGCCAGGTCCTCACAAAGGGATTTGCAGGGAAATATCTTCAAATCCAGGTCCTTCTCCGGTTCAGGCCCTGAAACAACCTCATAATACTGGGCATTGGAAACTAAACTGTCAATAGAAGCTCTGCCTGGTTCGACAAAAACTACGGGAAACCAGATGGAAATGAATATTGCCAGATGAATGTCCAAACTAAAATTCTCAAAAGGGGATGATGAATCAGGGAAACGGATATAAATGCACAGGAACTGGAATGAAGGTCAGTTCCATAATATTCATATTCAATTCAGCTTCAATGCCGCCAGGACAAGTGCATCTCCATTTCCCTGTGATGTAGTGTTCAGTGGATTACACTCCGGATCATTGCGGTTCATTAAAATGTGCCATAACAGTTTTTACCTGTTATTTAATTCCCTTCATGGATCTACGGGGTGTTTTTACATACTTAAAGCTGTAATATTCGACATGGATGGAACTCTTCTTGACAGTGAGGGGATGTCCGCAGTTGCCACTGATTATGGGTTCAGGAAGATTCTCGGAAGAGGCATAACCAGCGAGGAAAATGCCCAGCTTGTAGGGAGGCCAGTAAAGAAAGTTCTTTCCCAGTGGTTCCCGGAAAATGGGGATGTGATATACGATACCGGCAGGGAATACTACAACGCCAATCTTTCTTCAATAAAAGTCTATCCTGGAGTGAAGGAACTGCTGAAGAAACTCTCGGAAATGAAGCTGGAAATGGCCGTTGTAACTTCAAGCCACAGAAGTGATGCGGAAACCCTTCTGACCATGTTCGGGATCAGGAAATACTTCAGCTTCTATATAGGCCAGGAAGATACGCTGTACCAGAAACCTGATCCGGAGCCTCTTAATCTTGCACTGAAGAAGATCGGAACTCCAGGTGGCAATGTCCTGTATATCGGGGATCAGCCATATGATATAATGGCCGCCCATGGGGCCAATATACCGGTACTGGGAGCTTTATGGGGTTCAGGGAGAAGAGAACTCCTGGAGCAGTATCACCCCCTGGCACTACTGAAAAAACCGGAAGAAGTGCTACAGTTTGCAATTGAATTCGATAAACATAAAAAACAGTAAAAAAGATTAGGAAAGAACTGCATCAGTGGTATATGGGCAAGCTGAAAATAAGTGAAGAAAGTATAATATCAAAGGCACTTGAGGGAAACGTTCCGGGAGACCCTGTTGAAAGGGCGATAACCTCGATCGAATATAACGCTCACGAGGAAACTCCCGTGATCATTGGACTGGCAGGATTTTATGGTACGTCATTTTCGTTCCTTAACCGAAGTTTCACATCCATAGACTTCAGGTCAACTCTAGAGAAAATAACATCAACAGGAAATGTTGATTCATTCGTCATAATTCTTCCTGATACAATGACCTCCTTTGGCGGGAACCAGTACATGAATTCCAGTGCTGTCGGAATGTATGAGGACTTCATAACACATGATGTTGTGGACTTCATAAAAAATAAGTATGGAAAAAGGAGGATTGGTTTATTCGGGAAGTCGTCCGGTGGTTTCGGTTCATACAATCTTTCAATAAATAATCCGGAACTCTTCAGGGGTTTCATAGACGTATCAGGCGATGCAGGATTCGAGTACTGTTACATGAGGGACTTTCCCCAGGCAATAGACACACTTGGCAAAACAGGGCTGACAGAGTTCATGAAAAAATTCAGGACTTCTGATTTTCATACAAACAGTGATCTCAATGTCAACGGTGTCATAGCCATGTCAGCATTTTATTCTCCGGACAGAAGTGGAGAAATGGGTATAGAACTGCCCTTTGATATGCATACAGGAGAACTGAAGGAAGATGTCTGGAAAAAATGGAAAAAGCTTGATCCACTGCAGAACGCAAGGAGTCACATCAAGGATCTTAAAAAAATGAAGATAATACTGCAGACCGGATCAAGAGACGAATTCTCCATCAACATTGGAATGCGGGGCCTGAGCAATATCCTGCACGACAATGGCGTAGATCATCAATTCATGGAGTACGACGCTGGCCATTTCGGTATTGATTATTTCTACGAGGAATCGCTGCCGGAACTTATTAACGGGTTGATTCATTGAACGGAGATGCAAACACTCAGAACAGGTCGTTCTTCACAACTACCTCTCTCCATTCAGCCGGAGGAATCTTGAACTGATCGCATATTTCTGGAACATCAACACCCTTTTTCAGGAGTTTCCTGATCTGTTTTACCTCCTTCCTGGTTAATTCTCTCATGGAGCACGCCTCCCAGAATACATCTATGCAAGTCTTGAATATTAGTTTTACCTGATCCTCTGTAAAAATCAGTGTTGCATCTGTTGTCTCAAAATACGCCCTAAAAAATAATCATCATCATTAAATAATATCTTTCCATGACAAATTATGGAAGTATTCAAGAAAAACAGAGTCATCAAAAGCAGCAAGAGCCTGAAAGATCTGGCAAACAGTTTTGCAGACTACCTGAAGAACGACAACTGGAAAGTCCAGAGCAATATACAGGATGACAAGGCAATAATACAGGCACAGAAACCCGGTATCCTGCGTGATCTTATTGCAGCGGACAGGGCCCTTACATTTTCATTTGAGAACATAAATGATGAGATCAATGTTCATGTGGGTGTAGGAAAACTGGTTAAAAATCTTGCTATAACTGCAATAGAGGTCATTCTGCTGTCAGAAATCTTCATTGTTATCGATATCCCGGAAATTGCATGGACAGACCACATTGAGAAAGGGCTTTTGACACAGCTCAACACACTTGCACAGTGATCTTCCCCTATTTTTTTCTTTCTTTATGTCCCTGGAATTTTGCAGGGGACCATGTTCCATCCGCATTCCTCTTATACGAGGTGTCATAATTTTCCCGGAAGTCCATGGTATCCATAGCGGTGATCCATGGAGTTATTGACCTCCATCCGGTGCCTCTCATCAGAAGTTCTCCATGTTCAGGGTAAAAAACAACATCCTTTGCATTGGAGTATCTGTCCGGCCATATCTCCATGTCCAGGATCTCTATCTCTTCACCCCTGTCTGCAATAAACTGGCTGCTCAGATCAGGACCGGTAGGTTTCCCGACAAGTGTACCAGGGTCAACATGAACACTTCTTGTCCCAATCTTCAATGTTGCCTTTCCCTTCATCAGGAGGTAGTATTCATCAACAACAGAATGGCCGTGAAGCCTTGCAGAAGAATTGCCAGGACTGATCCTTTCAAGCCGGAAAAATGATCTGGACGGGCCTAAAAGCGGCATGAAGTACCTCTCATTTCCTCCATCATCCTTTGTTGCCATACTTTTTTCGGCATTATCCATACTCTTTTCATGGAATACATTGACAAGGGGTGGAACCCACAAATTATGTCCCTCTTTTCCATGAATGAAGATATCATCAGCCCACATTGAGCAGATACGGGCAATGAAGTCCTTTCCAGACGGAGAAAGTTCGGGAATTGCCATAAAAATTGAATTTCCGGCATTTTTATTGAGATAGCCGCCTACCATTCCCAGCTCATCCCATAGCCAGTTTGCGAATGGATAGAACCTTCTCCCCTGGTCCTCGGGCAAATCCCCGGGGTGCCCCGGGAGAAAGAGTTCCCATGCAAGGTCAGTTCGTATGAGTGGTACCATATCAGGGGTTACCCTCTTGTTGTCAACCAGTATAATTTTCATTTTAATACCATAAGGCAGGGAGTAATAAAAGTTGTCAAATCTGGAAAGTATCATATCCTGTATATTTATTCAGTTTCCAATGGACGGTATAGGCTTCAATATGGTTGCAAGCGGAAGTGCAGGCAACTGCAGCCTGATCTGGGACGGCGAAGACCTTCTCATAATAGATATGGGGATATCAAGGAAGAGGTTGAACAGGAGGATTGAAGAACTCAAGGTAGCCAGATCCCAGAAGTCGCTATTTATATCACATGAACATTCGGATCACTGCAGCGGTGTAAAAAACCTAAAGACAAAGCCGGACTTCGACATTTATACAAGGGAAATGACCGGATATGCGGCAGGCCTGAGGGATTTCTACAGAATTAACGGTGAAACTGTAATCGGGAATTTCCGGATAAGGGCCATAAATGTCTCCCACGACGCTTCCGATCCTGTTGGATATGTGGTTGAAAGCTCACGTATGAAAATAAGCGTGGTATCTGATCTGGGAGTCGTGTCCCCTGAACTCCTGGAATACATAAAGGGTTCAGACATACTTGCACTGGAATCAAATCACGATGAGGAAATGCTCAGGAACGGCCCTTATCCGGTATCACTGAAAAACCGTATCTCAGGCAGGTTTGGACACCTGTCCAACGATCAGACTGCGGATGTGCTTGAAAAGGTTGTCCAGCCGGATACGAGAATTGTTCTTACGCACCTTAGCCAGAAGAACAACCTGCCTGATCTGGCACTGGAAAAGGCCAGGACAAGGCTTGCAGATAAGCAGATACTGTACAGGAGTTTGGAATGTGCCACACAGGAAAACGGCAGCTCTTTATATTTTCTTGAAATTTGAATCCTGGAGAGGAGATAATGTCAGATATAGGTTTCATAGGTGTGGGCAAGATGGGAAGGCCCATCCTTTACAACATACTGAAGAAATACAAGGTAAGCGGCATATACAACAGGACTGGACAGAAGGCCGACGAATTCGCGGCCATTGGCCTGAAGGTTTTCCAGTACCCCTTCCAGGTTTCATCCAACTGCAACATAATATTTGTCATAGTAACCGATTCGCAGGCTTCACAGGAGATAATATCCGGAAAGAACGGGCTTCTCAGCCATATAATTCCCGGCACAATCATAGTGGACATGAGCACAATTTCTCTGAAGGCCTCCAACGAGAACAGGGCAAAGGTCATGGAAAAGTCATGCACTTATGTTGACTGCCCGGTCATAGGCAGTGTTCCATTTGCCCAGAAAGGCGAACTCACTGCACTGTTTGGAGGAGAGAAGAAGGCATTCGATACAGTGAAACCTTTCCTTGAAACATTCTCCAAAAATATATTCTATATGGGTGAGGGAGGGAACGGCCTCAAAATGAAACTCATTCACAACCTGCTTCTGGGGGAGAACCTGGCAGCCCTGAGCGAAGCTCTTGTATTCGGCGACAGGCTTGGCATGAACCGTGAACAGGTGATGGACATCCTCTCCGTCAGCTCTGCGGGGTCAACTGTGCTGGGAATAAAGCGTGAACCGCTCCTGAAGGAGGACTTCATTCCAACATTCCTCCTGAACCATGAGATCAAGGATATAAGCTATGCACTGGATCTGGCAAGGGATTCAAGAATATCCCTGCCCCTTGGGGGCCTGACGTCACAGATGTATGCATCGGCATCCTCAATAGGGTATGGCAATCTTGACATGTCCGCTGTGATCAAGGCATTCAGGAGGATTAACGGTGAAAAGTAATTATACACAATACGTGTTTGAGTGAACAGATGTTTCAATATATCCTCCTGATTCTGGTTGGAATGGTGGTGCTTCTGGCAGGTTCCGTTACCGACGTCAGGAGGCGCACTGTCAGCTCTTATCTATTCATCCCTCTCTTTGCAGCAGGAATCGTTTTCCTTGCCCTCTTTGTTCATCCACCTTACTGGTTTTACCTGGTTGGAATCCTTATGTTTGTAGCTTCGTTCATGAATACCAACCTTGTAATATACCCGGTAACAGGTGCGATATTCCTTGTTGTTTCCCTGTTTCTGACTTTCCGTGTATTCCTGTTCGGGTTTGATCTTCTGGTGATGTCGGTCATATTTCTCATGGGTTTCCAGGAGAGGTTTTTTGGAATTGGAGACATCAAGGCCCTGCTTGCCCTGTCATTCTCATTCATAACAATTCCGGTGCTTACCCCAGTTACAGCAGGTCAGAAAGTTATTCTTTCATTTGTTCCATTTTCCATGGCTCTCCTGATAAACGTAGCCATCTTTTCCATAGTTTTCGTTCCATACATGGTCTACCTGAACAGGAAAACAGGAAGGGGTTCGGGGAATTCTTCACTTTTTGTACTACGGTATGATCCTGAAATGTATGAGAAAAACAGCAGGAAATTCTCGGTACATGAATACAGGGGGAAAAAATACATGCAGTACAGGGCGCCGTTCATGATCTCCATCACAGGTGGTTTCATAATAACACTCATGCTGGGATTCTGGATCATGATTCTTTGAATAGTGTTATTTCTTTTTTTGCCTGATAATATTATTTTCAGTTCTGTAAACGGGGTGAAAGAAATTATATGCCTTATTCCCATATTTAAAGCATGAGGGACACGCTCATTGTAAACGCATCTGAAATCCTGACAATGGAAGGGGCGGGATGGGAACCCCTGAAATCAGAAAAGATAAGGAGAATGAAGGTGCTTGAAAACAGTTCAATTCTCGTCAGGGATGGTATCATAAGAGAAATAATGACATCTGAAAAAGCACAGAAATACCGGAATGGCAACAGTGTGCATGTGATTGATGCCAAAGGCAATGTTGTAATGCCCGGACTTGTGGATTCACATACGCATATAGTGTATGGAGGAACAAGGGAAGAGGAATTCTACCAGAAGATATCCGGGAAAGCGTACATGGAGATACTTGCTTCCGGCAATGGGATATACCGGACAGTCAGGGATACAAGAAGCTCCAGTGCGGACGAGATTTTCAACCAGAGCATGAAAAGGGTTTACGAGAGCGTTTCAACAGGCACAACATCCATGGAGATCAAGACAGGTTATGGCCTTGATCTGTCCACGGAAACAAAGATGCTGGACGTGATCCACAGGATAAAAGATACTGGGATAGTGAATGTCATCCCCACGTTCCTCGGGATGCATGCAATCCCTCAGGGACAGAGGGAATACGAATACTCCAACTATGTGATTTCAGCAATGTTCCCCAGGATGAAAGACAGGGTAAAGTTTGTGGATGTTTTCTGCGACAGGGGCGCTTTTTCTGTCAAGTCTACGGAGGAGATGGCAGAGGCTGCAAGAGCGAGCGGCCTGCGCCTCAAGCTTCACAGTGATGAGTTTGCGGACATTGGATGCCTTGACCTGTGTGAAAAATACCATCCCCTCACGGTTGATCATCTTCTCGTAACAGATCATAAGGGCATGGATAAAATAGCCCGATCGGGCACAATTGCTACATTCCTTCCCATGACAGCTTTCAATGTTGCGGACGGGAAATACCCGGATATAGGCGCTTTCACAAGAAGGGGAATACCCGTTGCCCTTGCATCGGACGCATCTCCGGTATCCTACAACAGCAACCTGTTCTTCGCCATGCATCTTGCCGTGAAATACTGCAGGATGTCCATAGAGGAGGCACTAAACGCGGCCACAATAAACGGAGCCTTTGCATGCGGTATTGAGGACAGGTATGGTTCAATTGAGCCAGGAAAGAATGCTGACATAATCATTCTCAATGTGGACAGTTACAGGAAAATCCCATATGAATACGGAATAAGGATGGTGAATACTGTCCTGAGAAGCGGCGAGGAAATATACCATGAAGGATCTTTCCTCTCATGAATCAAATATGGATTAATACCTCTGATGGATATGGGAAAGTTAAAATTGAAACTTCTGGACCTTGATGAAACCATTGTGAAACTCAATGAAATGGGCGCGAAAAAAATACTGCTCCAGCTTCCGGACGGACTTAAGCCGCACGTGTTTGAGTACTTTAACAGGCTCTCCTCAGGCTTCAATATAATTGTATCTTCTGAATCATTCTACGGTGCCTGTGATATTGGCTCCAGGGATGTATATTCAGGTGTGGACGCCATAGTACAGCTTGGCCATTCTGAAATACCCAATATCAAATATCCAAAACCGGTTCTTTTCCTGGAATACAGGGACAGCCATAAAATAGAGTTCCGGGAGAGCATGTTTGATTCTCTCAAGGCTGGAGGGTACAGGAGAATAGGTCTCCTGTGTTCTGTCCAGTACATTGACCATATGCATGAGGTCGATGCAGTACTGAAAAGAATTGGATTCACCACCGTTACCGGTATTCCGGACAAGAGAATGAAATATCCGGGACAGGTGCTGGGGTGCAATTTCAGTTCGGCGCATTCAATTCAGAACAGCGTGGACTGCCTGCTCATAGTTACGACAGGCAAGTTCCACGGTATCGGTGCCCAGCTTTCAACTGAAACTGATGTTTTCATCCTGGACCTGAACGATCTGTCATTGAAGAACATAAAGGAGGAGACAGACAGGTTCATACGGAAAAGATACGCAAGTATTTCAAGAGCGCTGGATGCAAAGAAATTCTGTGTGGTCGTGGATACAAAAGTCGGGCAGTACCGGGAAAAGGTCGCCGGAGTCATAGTGGAAAGAATAAGGGAGATGGGCAGGGAGGCAGTTATTCTGACGGCGAATGAAGCCAACCCGACCGATTATTCAAACATGAGGTGCGATGCCGTTGTATTCACGGGCTGCCCGAGGGTACCAATCGATGATGCTGAAAAATTTGCAATGCCAATACTCACCGTGACCGAGTTCCAGATGCTGTTTTCCAGGAAACCTCCCAGAAGGTATGTCATGGACGAGATCGTGGCAGTAGATGAAATCAGGGCCTAGAGAACCTTGCCAATGAGGTAGGTGGAACCGGTGTCCACGATCTCTGCATTTACCCTGTCGTAAAGTTTCTGTTCACCTGTCACAACAACAGACCTGTATGCATGGTCCCTGCCAACCAGGGTATTGTTCTTTCCCTTTTCAGTAATAATCAGCGGTTCTACTTTTCCAACAATGGATGCAAGCTTTTCCTGAAGAATCTCCCTGTGCATCTCCGTATAAGCCTTGGTCCATTCCTTCACAAGATTTGTCTCAGGGGTTCTGCTGCTGAAATCGGCTGTATAGGGTCTCGGGGAAAAGCGTGTTATGTTTATTATGTCCGGCCTGGTTTTCTCTATGAGTTTTACAGTA
>JAJYYD010000100.1 GCA_021801305.1 Thermoplasmata archaeon | reverse complement strand
CTGGCATAGTTTTCTGATTTTGCCCTGTAGTAGTATGCGTCCTTTCTATCTGGCATGGGATCAGTTTTCGCCTATGAACTTCCGGTATTCATCAGGCGACATTCCCTTGCTTTTTATGTCTTCGGTTGGTTTTATCTTGACTATCCAGTTTGAATATGAATCCTTGTTTATAAGCTCAGGATTATCAGAAAGGCTGCTGTTCACGGCAGTAATTTCTCCTGATACAGGAGTGAAAACATCTTCTGCAGACTTGACAGACTCTACAGTGAGAAGGACCTCCCCCTCTTTTTTTGAGACACCCACTTTTGGCAGATCTATGTAGACGATATCTGTCAGCTGTTTCTGGGCAAAATCTGTTATGCCAACTGTTACTGCTGCACCATCTGCTTTCATCCATTCATGGGTTTTTGTGTATCTTAAATCTTCTGGAACCTGAGACATAAGCTGTTATGAAAAAAGGTTATTTAACTTTAATCCGTTGTTATCAGAATGAGAACTTTCATAGCTTCCCCCATACCCATATATGGCGGTATAAAGGACCTGCTGAAACAGGTTTCCACGCTTCCTTCCCTGAGGGTGCCGAACACTGTGGACCTCCACCTGACCTATCTTTTTCTTGGCGATGTTGAAAAAGAGGAAGTGGAGAATATAGCCAAATCCATTGTAAAGCCGGTAATCAGGAAAGTGGAATCGGGTTTTTCAGCCATTACTGCTTTTCCCGATGTATCCAGGCCAAGGGTCCTTGTCCTCCTCCTGGATAATCCTGAGATAATTGAGATCTACAGATCCATAAGTGGAATATTACCTGGATTCTCATCGGGATCAACAAAGTTTGTTCCACATCTGACCATTGGTCGGTTTGGAAAAAATAAGGTTATGCCTGACATTAAGAAACTGAAAATACCTGCAGGGAAAGTTTTGATTGACAGGGTCTGCCTTTACAAAAGCACTCTTACCCCTTCAGGACCTGTGTATGAAGATCTGGCCTGCAATCAGCTGATGTAGGTCATCTTTTCCCTGTCTATGTGATCCTTTTTCTTTGGCTTGAGAAGTTCCTCGTCACTGAATTCTATTGCTATCAGGCCGGACACGGGAATAAGCCTGAGCATTGACTTTCCGTCTTCCCCCTTTACCCTGAAACATATGGCTCCCTCCTCGCCTAGAAGAGTATACCCAATGAACTCACCCTCTGTCTTCATGGGCTCGTCTTTTCCGCTGTTAGAAATAACTGTGTAGCTTCCACCTTTCTTGATCTCTATTACATCCATTGTTAAAAGCGCCTCCATTACGGAAGAAATATTAGTCTTAGCCATTATTGCCCCCTCCTACCTTAATGTTGTATCTTATTAATAACTTGATCAGTTCAATGCCTCTGTTGACTGAGTTCCACTATATGCCTTACCGATTTGCCATAATTCTCCAGTGCCATCTTGACATTGACCTCCACCCAGCTCCACGCCCTTATCAGGTCTCCGGACCTCAGGCGGTATTTCTTGGTCTTTCCTTCCTGCACCTCTTCCAGCAGGTCCATGGATTTCAGCTTGTTCAGGTGCCTGTAGAGCGTTGTCCTGCTTGTTTTCAGGAATGTGAGCAATTCGTCTCCCGTCCAGTATCTCTGTGAGTTCATGAGAAAGCAGTCCTTGAAGAGACGGAAATAGGCAGCCTTTGAGATTGTTGCAAAATCCGTGGATGGTTTCAGCCTGGGTATATAACCAATATCTGACAGGAAATATGCAATGTTCTTGTCCAGATCTTCATCCAGTATCCTGCTAGGTGTTGAAACAATTGTCATCTTGAACATATTTCTTTATGGAATAACGGTTAACTGCCTATAAAGATATTTTTAAGGGGGGACTGACAATTTGCCTTCTGCAATCGGGAAACATCTTCCGGCAACTCTTATATTCCCTATGGAACCATCCATTATTATGCCTTTTACACGGATCATGCTTGGCCTCATAATTTCAATCCCCTGCTCTATCCACCCATATTTCCCGCTTTCCATAATGCCATGTTCGAGCATGTATGCCGCAGCAGGCCCAGCCGCGGAACCAGTGGCGGGATCCTCCCCATTCTCATAGATCATTCTTGCGTGGATGGCTGCAGATGAGGAAACCGTTTCCCTTGAAATGAAATAAAAATGCATTGCGTTATGCTTTTTCAGGTAATCCCATGAAGTATCCATGTTGATCTTCAATGCAGCTAGATCCTTAAGTTTTCTTAACGGCACTATTACAAAGGGATTTCCTGTTGTCACCGTCTCAACAGGCAGGTCCGGATCCATGCTTACAGCACTTATGCCGAGGGCTTCTGCAATATCATTCTTTGAGTGGGTTTCCCTGAATTCCGGATTCTTTTGTTCCATCTCAAAAATTTGGGAGTCCCCGGGATTTTCAATGTATACTTTTATATCCCCGATACCCAGTTTAAGTGTCAATGATCGTATATTTTTTCCTTTTGCAATGACTGATGCGGTGCCAAGTGAGGGATGCCCTGCAAATTTCATTTCACCATTTAGACCGAATATCCTCACAGGGACAGGTTGATCAACGGGATCATCGTTTCTGATGAAAGTTGTTTCAGAGAATCCGAATTCTCTCGTAACTTCCATCATCTGTTCTCCGGTTAGATTAATATCAGTCTTCACCACTGCAAGCTGGTTCCCCTGGAAAGGATGTTCTGCAAACACATCGACAATTGCGAAATCCATTGGCTTATATTTTGTATTATGGTTTTCCATACTCCCCTGAATTTTCATGCCAGTACATTTTGCACAGCTTTAATATTTATTATATATCATGGTTGCCAAACAGGATAAAGGCTTACTGTCATATTCCATGTTCCCTGCATGAAATGTGTGAAATATACTGGATAAATAATAAATTGGAGCGATGTATCTGTGAAACTGAATAATCCGTTTGTAACCCGGGACGGGAACTGCAAGGTCATAACCTCAATTTTTGCTGAAACCCCTGAAGATTTGTTCGTGAAGATGTCCTCAATACCGGACAGAACAGAAAGAATTTTTGAGATAAGGTTTGATCTTTTTGCTTCACATGATACTGCGACTCTGGGTGAAATTACCGGATACATGAAAAGAAGGGGGATACCGTATCTATTCACGTACAGAAATGAGAACATTGAGGATGCAAGGGAGAAATACATCTTTGCCTTGAGGAATAACGCTCTGGCTGCGGATATTGATATCAGCCTGAAGGATCTTGCAGAAGATCTTGCCGGAAGGATTCCGGTTGTATTGTCTTACCATGGCAGTGGAAAATGGGAACTGGAGAGAATCATAAAAATGGTTGAGGATACTGGGGCAGATTCTTACAAACTTGCCAATTACTATGAAAATTTAACTGGATTTACTGACGACCTTGCCTTGATATCAAGATTCAGGAAAAAGACCGGGAAACCAATATCTTTCATACCCATGGGAACTGGGAACGGACTTCTGAGAATGGTGTCGGCATGCCTCGTTTCGGATTTTGCATATTCAAAGCTGGATACTGAATCTGCTCCCGGACAGTTGACTTACGAACAGATGAGTTCCATGATCAGTAACTGCTTGAGTCTCA
>JAJYYD010000085.1 GCA_021801305.1 Thermoplasmata archaeon | reverse complement strand
AGATTTGAATAGTAATCAAAAAAACCTGATTGCCCGAGTGCTGGTAATAGTAGTTGGTGCCATAATCATATTTTCTGTTCTGATTGGTACCGGCATTATACACATTGGTCAACCATCAACGTCACCCTCATCGAATAAATTCACACCTCCTTCGCAGATCCCTTACGGAAACTCATTCGTGGAGATTAGCAATCAGGATTATGCCGGACAAAATGCTGTCAGCATCTATTTTGACTCTTGGATTGGATGTCCGATCGGCGCGGCAAACTCCTGGGTCATTTATGGAACACTATCAAACTATGGGTTAAACATGATAAGTGATGTAACCTATCATTATTCAGATCCTAACGAGGCTTCGGTCCCGAATCTTCCAGGCATTCTGTTTAATTCTGGAATCAGCTTCAGTACTCAGGGAATCAATGTGCATTTTATCCCGCTTTATATCTATAATGAGACCCTTTACGGATATCCTTACAGCAATGCCCCCATAAGTCAATCCGATCTGCTTAGTGTTGGTTACCAGGAAAGTAATTCTTCTTCAAGTTTCCCGAACGGAATCGCTCATCTTATCTATGAATATACTGCAGTTATACCTACAGAGGGGACGAATGCTAAGCCGTCAGCTTATCTTGGGTTTCCTCCGCATGTGAATACGGTTATGATAATAACAGGCAAAGACGGGACCTTCATGGTAAACGGTCCATTTTATTCCCCTTCAAACATAAATGGGAAAACTGATAGTTTCATGGAGGCGAATTACAATTCCCTCTCATATATTATCAATGCAGAGACACTCTTCCACAGCCAGATACAGAATCAATTATAGTCAAAAGCTAAAGAGGAACAGATCAAAAATATTTTAGCAGTGAACCAAAGTAAATGCCAGGGACTGTTATCAAAGATACGTTTTTTTAGTAAGTTCTGAGGATAATTTGCGTTTCATTGGTTTTCAGTTCTTTTCTTCTTCGCGCAAATTTCCAGTTAGCCCATATAAGGTGGCCGCCACAATAATTGGGTCAATGATATTGAATATCTATTAGTATCAATTATCCGAAAATCTACGGTACCTTTACAGCAACAGATTTAACGCTGAATGACCTTATGATATCATGTTGCTGACCGTTTGTCCCTATTGCGGAACTGGATGTCAGATGAACGTTGAATTTATGGACGGGCACATTACGGTCCATGGGTACAACAGATCAAAGGTCAATCATGGAAAGTTGTGCATAAAGGGCTATCAGGGGCTTTCTTATTCGAGTTCTGTTAAAAGAATTGCCCATCCTATGATAAAAAAGGATGGCAAACTTGTCGAGGTACGCTGGGGCGAAGCTCTTGATTATGTCGCTTCCAGGCTCAACCTGATCAGGAATTCATACGGTCCGGATGCGGTTGCCTTTCAGTCTTCTGCTAAATGCACGAATGAAGAAAATTATCTTATGCAGAAGATCGCGCGCCTTTTCGGGACGAATAATGTCGATCATTGTGCAAGGAGCTGTCACAGTTCCACCGTGGCTGGACTCATCCGGACCCTTGGAACAGCAGCAGCTACAGGTTCCATAGAGAGCCTGAAGGACAGCAAAACTTATTTCGTGATAGGATCAAACACTACAGAGCAGCATCCTATCATCGGTACGACAATGATTAACGAGACAAGAAGAGGGAAGCACCTCATTGTTGCAGATCCAAGGAGAACAAAAATGGCTCTGAACGCCGAGGTTTTCATGCAGTTCATGCCAGGTTCGGATGTCGCTCTCCTGAACTCCATGATGAATGTTATTCTCAAGGAGAAGCTTTACGACGAAGAATTTATAAAAGCAAGAACTGAGAATTTCGATGAGTTTGCGAAGGAGATTGAAAAATATGATCCAGCAGTTACAGAATCAATCACGGGAGTATCACCAGATCTGGTGGTGAAGGCTGCCAGACTCTATGCCTCGGAAAAACCTTCTGCAATTCTCTATGGAATGGGAATAACACAGCATATTCATGGTACAGAAAATGTAATGAGTGTTTCAAACCTTGCATTGCTCACGGGTAATCTGGGAAAGAGAGGTTCAGGAATATTCCCCCTGAGAGGGCAGAACAATGTCCAGGGATCTAGTGACATGGGATCGCTGGCAGAGTTTTATCCGGGATATGTGGCGGTAGGCTCTGACATATCAAAGTTTGAGGAATTATGGCAGTCAAAGCTTCCAAATAAGGTGGGACTGACACTATCAGAGATGTTTGATGCCGCGTGTTCAGGAAAACTGAAAGCGATTTACGTGATGGGCGAGAATCCTGTCATCACAGAAGCCAATTTATCCGAAGTGGAAAAAGGAATCAGAAATCTAGACCTTTTCGTGGTTCAGGACATATTCCTGACAGAAACAGCGGAAATGGCCGATGTTGTACTTCCTGCAGCTACGGCACTTGAAAAGGAAGGTACATTCACAAACACTGAAAGAAGAGTTCAGAGAATAGTGCCAGTCAAAGACCCTCCTGGTGAGGCTAAGCAGGACTGGTGGATATTGAGCGAACTTTCAAGAAAACTTCTTGGTTCAAAGGGATATGATTCTCCACAGGAAATATTCGAGGAGATCAGGAAGGCTATACCGAACTATTCCGGTATCAACTATGATGAAATTTATCCCTTAGGCAAACAGTGGCCAGTGAATAAATCCAATCCAAACGGCACAGAAATTCTCCACATGGAAAAATTCACCAGAGGGCTTGGCAAATTCGTACCGGTGCAGTTCAAACCTCCATCTGGCGTAGCCAGCAATGATTACCCATTCATACTCACTACCGGACGGAATTATTTTCACTGGCATTCTGGCACCATGACAAGGAGAAGCGACATTCTCGAGAGGGAATCACCAAGTCCATATGTGGAGATAAACATGGAGGATGCCAAGAAATTGAATATTAGAAACGGGCAGGTAATAGGTGTGGAATCGTCTCTTGGAAAGGTATCACTTCCTGCAAGGACAACAGACGGGATACCTGAAGGCATAGTGTTCATACCATTCCATTTCAAGGAAGCGAGGGTCAATGCACTTGTAGGCGACAATCTTGATCCATATTCCAAGATACCTGAATTCAAGGTTGTTGCTGTAAAGGTGATCCCATGATATTCGTCATGAACAGATCAGAGATGGAAACACTATTCCAGAGGATCCATAGCGATTATGAAACATTTGGAGCAGTTAAGGAATCCGGTGAGGTTGTATTTGACAGAATAGGCAGTTTCTCGGAAGTTTCAGATGAAAAGAGCAGTTATGCCCCGAAGGATTTCCTGATCACCAGATCAGCGAATATACTCGAAGTTCCAAAGCCCGAAAAGAAGGCTATTTTTGGAGTCAAAAGCTGCGATCTTCGCGGATTCCAGATAATGGATCTGCAGATTCTTGGAAAGGATATGTCCTACACGACAAGGAGGCAGAACACTCTCTTTGTTAACTTCGTCTGTACTGAAATGTGCCACGGCGGTTTCTGCACAGCCTTCGGAGGTCCTGTACTGAATGAATACGACATACAGGTGATGCGCAGCGGCGATGAATATTATGTGCAGGCATCTGAGAATTTTAAGGGCTATTTCA
>JAJYYD010000015.1 GCA_021801305.1 Thermoplasmata archaeon | reverse complement strand
CTTTCCCAGTGCGTTCCTGCCCAATACGCCAATAACCTGGCCAGACCTGATCTCTCCCGGATTCACATGGATGGTGAAATCCCCAAGCTTTTTTGTGAGTTCCATCCACCTTATGACCGTCTGTCCTGTGCTGGTTCTTTTCTGTGATTTTTCCTGGAAATCTATGGAGTAGTTCCTGATTCTCACGTTCTCTTCCCTGAGGTAACCTGATAGAAATGAGTTTATTGCCCTGTTAGTGGTCTTCTGATCAACGATAACTCCGTAAACTCCGCTCTGCCCGTAAACAAGGTGGACATTATCCGCCATCCAGTCAAGTATTGCGAGATCATGCTCCACTATCATGACAGTCTTCTTTGCGGCAAGTTTCTGTATGGTGTTTGCAACATTGACCCTTTCCCTTATGTCCAGGTATGAGGACATTTCATCCATGAGGTAGATGTCAGCATCCTTCAGGAGTGCAGTGGCAATGGCAAACTTCTGCAGTTCGCCTCCTGAACAGCTTTCAACATCTTTCTCAAGTGATCCTTCAAGATTCAGCTGTGATGCCACAAGATCAAAATTTCCGGTCTGATCATTCTTTTTCAGGATCTCTCCAATCTTGCCCTTAACTGCTCTTGGGATGAGGTCCACATACTGCGTTTTCACAACAGCCTTTTTCTCACCGGTGTAAAGAGCGGAGAAATAGTCACCCATCACGGTTCCTGAAAGCCTGTCCATGACATATTCTTTCGATCCTACTTTATCATAATTCCCGAAATTTGGAACAGTTATCCCTGCAAGTATGTTGATGGTAGTGGTCTTGCCCATGCCGTTGGGTCCAAGTATTGCCGTAACCTTGCCTGGTGCTATATTGGGGATTGAATAAAGCCGGAATGAGTTCATTCCGTACTGATGGAAAGTCTCCTTGTTCATCTCATCCGGAACAGAGACAATTTTTATTGCTCCAAATGGACATCGGTGTACGCATATCCCGCATCCTATGCAGAGCGGTTCAGTTATAACGGGCTGTTCGTTCTCTACAGGAAATTCTATTGTTGGTGTGCCACTTCTTACTGGCGGGCAGTAAAACTGGCATTCATGATGACATTTTTTTGGATGGCATCTTTCCCTGTCAAGAACTGCAATATGCATAAAAACACGCCTAATTCATCTTCCAGGATTCATCCGAAAGATCTTCATATATCTGGAACTCGTCTGAATCCTTCGCCTGTGTTTCCACATTCTTCATCCGTGAGAGCTCTATTATTTTGTTTACATTCAGGATCCAGTAGTGTATTCTCCATTCACGGCCATCATAAAGGGTGGTTTCCTCTCTTTCGGTCTGCAGCACACCTATATCTTCCATTGTGTAAAAAGCATCCCTGTCCTCGGGCTCAAGCATATTGTCGATCACACGATCATTATACCCGAAGAAATTGATAAGGTGTTCTGCTGCCTCTGCAGCTTCCTCCTGGCTCATCCTTCGCTGCTGGAGGCTCAGTCCCTTGCTGATTGCCTGTGATAATTCAACCAGGTTAGTATAGTTCCTGTGGAATGTTACTGAATTCGTACTGTTGTTGTTACCTTTCATATTAGCGCCATCTTTCTTGTTACCAGAACAGGTAACCTCTATTGCAAATTCGTTATTAAGCTTATCCGGAAATGAGTATTACCTGTTTCCAGTCTGCTGTTTCAATGCCTGCGTTGCTGTTTTCGATACCCGTTTACGCCTGATTGCATATATATAAAAAAAGCCGTTAATAAACATGGTGATTTTGCGATCTGAATATGCGGCCTTAAGCCGGGAAGATCAGAAAAGCTTGAATACCCTTAACAGAAATGAATAATTTTTAGTGCAGGAAAAGATAGGGAAAAAGAGAAAGTGAGGTGCCATGAATCCGGGATTTGCAGTATTTCCAACCAGGATAAAGTATTTTGACGACGAAAAAGGAAGAGTGCAGGTGGAAATATTCAGCACAGCAAAGATGGATGAAGATGAATCTACCTCAGAAATCAGCGGGTCAGTCAATGGACTGCATCGCTATGTTTCACTGTTATCGGGGGATGAACTTGCGGAACTTTTCCTGGATAACGGGATATTCAGCGGAAATGAAAAGAAAGTGTCATCGATGTTCCTGAAAGCACAGGATCAGAGCAATATTGCCACCAGGATAATGGGCGTAGTCAACGCAACACCCGATTCCTTTTATCCTGGGTCCAGGATCGAAAGGGGCAACATGTCCCAGGTGGACAGGATGCTTGATGAAAAACCCGATATAATAGATATAGGGGGCGAGAGCACAAGGCCAGGGAGCTCCACTGTAGGCCATGAAAAGGAGGTTTCAAGAATCCTTCCTGTCCTGGAATACGTCTCAAACTGTTCCAACATCCCCGTTTCAATTGACAGCAGGAATCCGGAAACTGTATTGAAGTGCCTTGATTTCAGGATCGAATACATAAACGACATAAGCGGCTTCTCAAACCCGTCAATGATAAACCTGGCTGCAGAAACCGGACTCAAATCAATTGTAATGCATATGAGGGGAACACCGAAGAACATGCAGGAAATGACTGAATACGGGGACCTGGTGATGGAAATAAACTCGTTCCTGCTTGACCGTACAGACAGGATGCTTGCTGCGGGCGTTAACCCGGACAACATAATAATTGACCCTGGAATTGGCTTCTCAAAGACTTATCAGGGTAATCTGGAAATTCTTAGGAATATAGAATCATTCAGGGGTCCATTTCCCCTGCTGGTGGGAACCTCAAGAAAAACATTTCTCGGCCATATAACCGGAAAGGATGTCAACAACAGGCTGGCAGCCACAATAGCAACCTCTGCATATCTTGCCGCGAAAAAGGTTGACATAATCCGTGTTCATGATGTGGGGGAGAACAGGGATGCAGTCAAGGTCATTGGGTTGCTGCAGAAGGTTTGAAATTACTCTCCATCTGCTTCAGTCACTTCCTTTGAAGTAGTTCTGAAAATATTGTATAAAATGAAGAAAAGGGGACCAATTCCCAATGATGGAGTATTATAACTGTGGGGTCTTTGCTTTGCTGCACTTCTCACAGGTACCAGAGATGACGAGGCTTACATCTTCTACGGAAAAACCTTCCATTGAGTTCAGGTCGTTCAAAAGATTCCTGTTTACCGGTACATCCACTATCTCACCGCAGTTGCGGCATATGAAATTTCCGTGAAATTCATGATTGGTTTCAAACCAGGTTGTTCCATTTGCCTCGAAGGAATTGATGGTTCCCGCGTCTTTCATGGCCTTCAGTATGTTGTATATTGTTGCAAGCGTTACTGTTGGCTCGATCTTTTTGACAGAGAGATAAACATCCTCTGCAGTGAAATGGCCAGGAGTTTTGCCGTTAACGTATTTTATGACCTGTAACCGCTGGGGTGTTATCTTGAATTTTGATTCCCTCAGTGCATTAACATAATATTCTTTAGACATTTCCTAAAGCATATTGATTAAAATCTAATAACTTTTACTGATAGTCCTATAAGTCGTGCAAAAGTGCTGTTAGTGCATATAAGGATTATCTGACAACATAATGGCCGGGTATCATTCAGTCCAATCAGGAATCAAAAACATTGCAAACCTGGTATATGTTT
>JAJYYD010000048.1 GCA_021801305.1 Thermoplasmata archaeon | reverse complement strand
TCCATTTATATCACCAAATTCCTTCTTTATCTTATCCATTATATCATGATCCCTAATGATCCTGAGTGCTGAATTCACTGTCGCATTTATTGCGGTCTTGAGGTTTTCCCTGTTTCTTTCAGGTTCAGACGCGATCCTGAACAGATCGGAATGTCCTGGAAGGTTTTCCCCAACCTTCATGTCAATATGGCCTGTCGGTACCTTGAGGCTCACATTGGCCTCATCAGTGCTTCCTGATGCTATTTCAGTGCTGAGGTCAAGATTTAAGGGGACAATGCCAAGTTTCTTGAGCTCGGACTGAAGAACTGAGTCAATTATGCCGTTTGCGCTGTATTCCGTATACATAGGTATGAGATCTTTTATCTCCAGTTCTGCCCCAAAACCTTTGCATATGGATGAAACCATGTTCCTTATCCTGTTTTCAAAGGATTTAAGGAATTCGGATGAAGTTGACCTCATGTCAACCTCGAGAACTGCCCTGTCCGGAATTACGTTAGATGCCTTACCGCCTTCCTTTATGATCATGCCTACAACTAGATGCTTATCTACTCCTGCCCAGTCTCTTGAATTATTTATTGCCACATAGGAGGTGACCAGGGCATCAAGGGCATTTATCCCTTCTGAAGGGGATGCAGCCATATGGGATGATTTTCCTTTGAATACAAACTCAATCTGCAGATCGGCAAGTGCCTTGCATCCTACGCACCATCTGTCGTCCGGATGCATCCCGAACATGAAATCTATGTCGGAAAATGAACCACTGTTGGCCATGATTATCTTGCTCCCTGCGTATGGGCCGATACCTTCCTCTGAGGGTGTTCCGAACAGGACTATCCTTCCGGAACTCATGAGATCTCTCAGCACAACTGCGGTGCCGAATGCCCAGGCAGAAATCAGGTTATGCCCGCAGGAATGTCCGTTGGGAAGGGCATCATATTCCATGAGAAGTCCAATTGCAGGTTCTCCTGATCCATATTCGGCCCTGAAGGCAGTCTTCATGTCCAGGTAGTTTTCCTTGACTGTGAATCCATTTTCCCTCAGCTTTTCAATAATCTCTGATGATGACCTGAACTCTGCGCTCCCCAGTTCTGCAAAATTGTAAATATCGCTGGAAAGTTTTATAATTTCATCAATATGTTTTTCAATGGAAATGGATACATCGGTCAACTATCTTCCCTCATTCATGTAATGGGGGATTCTTAAAATAATATTTCCATTATCTTTAAGTCCTGGCGATCTTTGGAAATGAAGCCATTCCGCCTTGGGAAGCCATTCATTTACCTTTAACAGGTCTCGTTGCGTGTTATGGTGATTTTCATGTTCTTCAAAAATAACCGATACAGGCGAAGATGTAGTTGACATGTTAAGCAAAAATGACACGACAAACAGCTATTAATTAACTTTGTTAACAATAAGGTTAATATTTGCAATGCTGATTTCATTGAATGGATAAGGATGAAAACAGGCCAGAATTGAGGTATAACAGGAGTTTTCACCTGTATCTTGCCAGAGTTGCATTTACAAGCCTTGCATTCAGCCTTTATTCCATTTTCATCCCCATCTTCTCATACATCTATTCAGGAAGCCTTCTCTTTACAGGCCTTGTCTTATTCGCACAGTACGGGGTCTATTCCCTCTCATTCCTTACCGGACCAGTGGTGGACAGGGTAAGAAACAAGAGGATGGTGTTTTTCCTGTCTTATTCGACTATCGCAGCCTTCTCATTATTTCTGGCAGAGATGGTTCATCTCAATTCTCTTTCGCCTGAAATACTGATCGGGGTGGTTATAGCAATCGCCTTCTCAGATAACTTTGCGTGGACAACTGGTCACATTGTGCTTCCCCTGCTGGTGGACAGATCCGATTTCTTCAGGGCAAATGGATATGCACACCTGATCTCAGGGACACATGCAGTGGGAGGCTTTGCACTGGCCGGAGTGATCCTGATATTTCTGGGTGATCTTGACTCTATACTGATGTATTCTGCCGCAATGGCAGTTGCTTCAATTATCAGCCTTTTTATCCCCCTGTATACCAGAAACCGGGAGGCAAAAGGCAGTGGAAGTTTGATTGAAGGCTGGAGATACCTGGCAGAGAACCACAAACCGATGATCCTGACGGCAATATACCTTTCACTTGTCTCTTTCTTCGGTCTTGCTCCTGCAGTTCTTATACTTGATGGCACGTCAGGCTCTTCCTGGTACATAATCCTGTATGCATCATTCATGGTGGGAGGAAGCATAGCAGGTCCCATGATTGGAATACTCAACTTGAGGAAAAAAGTCGGTACAGTTATCATTGTTTCAGCAATGGCATATGCATTTCTTATAATGGTCTCATCATACCTGTTTTCTTTCCTACCCATGGAAATTCCGGTATGGATGGGCGCAGGAATATCATTCGATACCTGCATCATGCTTTTCAATGTATACCTGCAGGGCACGGTGAAAGAGGAATTCCTGGGGAGATCTGCATCTTCCCTTTACACATTCAGGGGTATATCAGTATCAGCAGGAAGCCTGATAATCCCAGTACTTATTCTTCACTTCGGCATGGGAATTACATCAATTATCCCGGTGGTGCTTATAGTCCCCGTTTCAATTGCCATAATATTTGCTGTTAAATCCATCTATAAAACGTCATTCTAGAAATTTTTAAAACAATATTTCTGGGATATTAATTACCCGGATACTACTTATAAAGAAAAAAAAATCACAATCGTGAACCCGCTTAATCTGGGAGCCTCCCATGACATGGTCCATAATTTATGAAAATCAGGAAGAATAGTAATAATTTCCGGATGTTTTCTGTTCCCTGTCCAGTGCACTGTCCAGTTTGTTTATTCTCGGCCTGCGCGTAGCTTCATCTCTCCTGAATGTTATTCCAAGATCTGAAAGAAACCTGTTCATTCCATCTTTCATGTCAGTTGGCCCGAAGGTGTTTCCATTCAACCCCGGAGTGCCGGAGAAAACCATCAGGCTGTCGGAGATAAGGTCTATGAGATATATGTCATGATCAACAATAAGGGCACTCTTCTTGTTTGTCTCCATTACTCTTCTTATGATCTTGGCAGCTGCCATCCGGTAAACACTGTCAAGATGGGCTGAAGGTTCATCCATGAGATAAAGATCGGCATCCCTGCATAGTGTCAACGCTATGGAAAGCCTCTGCAGTTCACCCCCGGACAGATCACTCACATTGAGGCTGTACATGTCCTCCACATCGAGGGGCTTAAGGATCTCGTTCTTGACAAAACCACTGGCGGCCTGCTCCTTTAAGGAGGAAAGAACAAGGTCTTCAACCGTGCCGTCGAAATCGGTTGATATGTACTGTGGTTTGTAAGCTATCTTTATATTTTCATCCAGGGTACCTGCATCGGGTTTCAGGGCACCAGCAAGTATCTTCATCAGTGTGGTCTTTCCCAGTGCGTTCCTGCCCAATACGCCAATAACCTGGCCAGACCTGATCTCTCCCGGATTCACATGGATGGTGAAATCCCCAAGCTTTTTTGTGAGTTCCATCCACCTTATGACCGTCTGTCCCGTGCTGGTTCTTTTCTGTGACTTTTCCTGGAAATCTATGGAGTAGTTCCTGATTCTCACGTTCTCTTCCCTCAGGTAACCTGAT
>JAJYYD010000122.1 GCA_021801305.1 Thermoplasmata archaeon | reverse complement strand
TACGATCCATCCTGGAGAGCCATTGCTAGGCCCAGAATTTCACGAGACTCAAAGAAAGTGGTCTTTCTCGAATCACTGATGAGTGATTTCGGTGTATTTTCCGGTGACGTGATTGAACTAGACCTGGAGACACGGCAAAGCAGAAACCTTACTGAAAATCATGAAAGAAGCTATTTTGACGTCCGCTGGAAGGATACTTCCCTATACTTCCTGTGGGGCAAAGAATGCACAAATGGCATTTCTGTTTATTTGAACAACGCCTTGACTGATATATGGAATTCAGTCGGCACTGTTATGCCTGTATATTCACCGGAATTCATGTTCATAAAGAATGGCCTGGTTTTTTCCTTCCAGGATGCTGATCACCCTGCGGAGGTCTGCGTTGTTGGCGAGAACAGAGGACTATCCCGTATTACCAATGAGAACAGCACTGTCATGGAGTGCAGTCCCCTCCCTGCAGAGGTTGTAAAGTGGAAATCGTCAGATGGCATGGAAATATACGGCGTATTCCGATCGGCAGGAGAGAATTGCCCGGTTGTTGTTGACGTACATGGTGGACCGACATCGTATTCGCCAATCACGTTCATGGACAGGCTGACTAACCTCATTTCCTCCGGCTTTTCAGTATTTTCGCCAAATTACAGGGGAAGCGTCGGAAAAGGAAGGGCATATACTGAGGCAAACCGGGGCGATATGGGAGGCATGGATTTTGCTGATATACTTGCTGGAATGGAATATCTTCGGGAATCTGGCAGGGCAAAAATCGATAAGTGGTTTATAACCGGTGGCTCTTACGGGGGCTTCATGACCTCATGGGCTATCACCCAAATCAACAAGTTCTCTGCTGCTGTGGGTTTATTCGGAATATCGGACTGGGTGAGCTTCCATGGTACCACCCATATAGCAGACTGGGATGCCATTCATTATAATGAATCGCCGTACGCCGGCAAGAAGTTCGAGAAATTTTCACCCTTGAACTATATTGATAATGTCAAGACTCCTGTGCTGCTTCTTCACGGCATAGAAGATCCTTATGTTCCCCTAGGACAATATCTGCAGTATTACCGTGCACTGAAGGACAAGGGGAAAATTGTGCAGCTGATGATGTTCCCGAGGGAAGGGCATGGTTTTTCCGAGACAGAGCACGTGAAGAGAAGCTTGAATGAGACTTTCAACTGGTTCAGTAAATATTCCTGAACCATTGTTTTTATATTTTCTTCAAAGCACAATGGCAGATCTGCTCATCTTATTGAAGGAAATGCAACGTTCACCGTCAAAGTAATTGGTATCCTCTATCCTTACACCGCCCTTTCCCTGGATATAGATGCCGGGTTCTATAGTGAAGACTGAATTCTTTATCATGGTCCTGGTGTCTGTGCCTACAAGAAAAGGAGGCTCATGTACCTGAATTCCCAGGCCGTGGCCCAGTCTGTGTATAAATTTATCACCATATCCCGCATCAGTTATGATTTTTCTGGCTAGACTGTCCATCTCACTGTATTTCGTGGTCCTCCTGGCTTCTTTCCTCACAGTTTCGTTTGCCTCTCTTACCGTTTCGAGAATAGTATGCATTTCCGGGTCCTCCTTTTTCCAGAAAAACGTTCTGGTGGAGTCGGATGCATAACCACGGTAGGAACCGCCGTAATCAATGACAATCGTGTCGCCGGACTTCAGTTTAGTGTTGTCTGGAGAATGGTGGGGCATAGCCGAATTGGGGCCGAAACTGACTATTGATGGAAACGCGGGACCAGATAGATCCTCTTCATAGAAGTTGTTCTCCAGTATCCTGCTGAACTCTTTTTCCATTATGCCTGTTTTTAGTTCTGGAAGTGAATTCGTGAGTGCTTTTTCTGATCTTGCAATAGCTTCACTGATGTTGGAAAGTTCAGAATGATCTTTTGTTATCCTCATTTCCTGAAATAGCGGATCGGCGGACACAGCCATTCCGCTCAAGAACTTTTCCATCCTTTCATAATGAAAATATGGGACAGATCCTTCAATTGCAATCTTCCCCTTTTTTGATAAGACCTTACTTGCAAGATTGTATGGATCTTCACCGTCGAGCCAGGTTTTAATATTGTCCACTGGAGTTTCCTCCATGACCTGCTGTTTCATCAAGTCAGGACAGACTACTACTTGCGAATCTTTGCCAATTATCAACAAAGCAAGCCTCTCCATGGATTCTGTGATCATTCCCGTAAGGTAGAAAAAATTGGGTCCGGGTGGAACGAGAACATAATCCACTGATGCCTCTTCCATTAAGGCCCTAAGGTCCTTCAATCTTGATTCAAAAGTTGCTTTATCTAGGTACATGAAAGGTAATTTTCAGCCAATATATGAGGTTGAGTCCATATCAAACTTACTAACAATTTTTAGCATGGATCCATCTCCTCCTTCGAGTGAAAGCAGGATCGGGTATTGTCTCCACAAATCCCCTGCACTCATGACCGATGCTGGATGTTCCTTTCCAAAGGCTGCTTCCGCGACCTTGTGGGTCATTATTCTTGCTTCCTCTTCATCAATATAACCAACCGAATGAAGATATTCATGCGTTAATATCACATATATGAAAGAGTTCATTTCCCTGGTGCTCTTTGTAATATGCCTCATGGCATCCAAAAGTATTTCGTTCATAACGATGTAGTTACCGCCAACCTGCCAGAAGGCTCCAAGCCCAGTTGGAAGGTTCGACAATGCGAGACCAAGGCCAGCCCGACTTTTACCTGTTACCTGTTTTACAGTTTTTTTTACGATGCTGAATATGTTATCGAAATCCATTTCATTGTCCAGGGCAGGTTCAAAAGAATTATGGTTCAGGGAGCCAATATATGCACCAGATTTCTTACTTGAGGGAAAAAGACTCCTGATGTGTTTAGTATCAGAGTGAAGCGACAAATCTAAAATTGCCATCTGTCAGTCATTATGAAGGTTTATAAAGCCTTAAGCCTTTCTTCATCATTAATAAGCAAGTTGAGTTGTCTATGATGGAAGTATTTGTCAGATTTCTGAATAGCAGCAACTATTACGCACAAGCGATGAGTAAGTTGACCAATCTTCAATAGCTGTCGTTTGTCCTTCAAAATCCGATAAAGGCTTCGCAAAATGCATTTATGATTAACCATGGTGAACCTACCGTTATTGGATCTCAGGCATTCTCTTTGCATGGTCAAAATTACACCATACTGAAAGTCAACTACACCCTGAAAACCAACAACTCAGAAAATATAGTTACTACTGCTATTATAAGATCTCCGATTGGGAGTCAAATAATTAATCCTCTTGTAGCTGTTCAGATTGATTATTTATCCGCGTGGCTGATAAGCAGATACGAGGAAGTAAATTACATTTATGAGAATTACTTCCATGAAACTGTTTCTTTCAGAAGGACTAATGTAAACGAAGCATATGCTTATTATATAGTTTTGCAAGCAATCCAGCTTGATGAACTGAGTGTAGCTTTCGTTTCAGCTATAGTAGCTTACATGGCATCTATTTTGGTATTATTCCTTTGGGTTTTTAATGCTGGATGGGATGCGGCGGATACCACGGTCATGTTCCAGACATATGAAAAAGCATACAACGCTGATTGGGGGACTGGTTATGTTCCAGCAGCAGTTCAAAATGATTATCTCTACACATGGTACTTTGGAATTTTGACAGGAAAT
>JAJYYD010000030.1 GCA_021801305.1 Thermoplasmata archaeon | reverse complement strand
CCTCAACTATTGTTTTATAAGGTTCAAGGGAAGAATCGCCAACCACCAGGAAATTGCACCCCTGTTTCTTTACTGAATCTATGCATTCCCTGAATACTTCAGGGTCTTCGTTATAAACAGGTATGGCTATGGTAACTTTACTCAAATCCGCTTCATTGCTCCTGATTTCCCTTGAATACCGGATAGACCAGTAAGAATTCACCACGTAATAGATGAACGAAACCACTGTAGATGCAATCAGGATTGCGTAAATTATGAGGTAAATCACAATAATGAAATCAGACTTGCATATTAACGCTTATTGGTACAAATGTAACAGGAATAAAAATAAAATGTAGTGTGGTTAATTAAGCAGTTTAAAGCTTTTTTATTGCCGAATTAAATTACTTCATTGCAGATTTTTTACAGAAGCCTGTGCACTTGATACAAGTTTTCCAAGAAGTTCCCTTATAAATTTAACTGCCATTTCATCCTTTAGTTGCCCATTTTCATCAAACTTGGTGTTTGCAAAGCTGATGAATACTTCAGGCCGGTTTATTATTCTTGCATCAAGGAAGGTAAATACCTGTCTCAGGTGGTATTGGGCTCTTGATCCACCCAGCATGCTCATGGATGCACTCATTATTGCCCCCGGCTTCCCTGGAAAAGGATTCATGTTTGAGGGTCGGGATATTGAATCTATTGCATTTTTCAGATAACCCGGTATTGAGAAATTGTATTCTGGAGTTACCACAAGAAAACCGTCAGAGTTCTTGATTGCATTCCGGAAATTGGTTATATGGATATTATCTTCATTTTCATTGTCCTGGTTATAAAGCGGTATACCGGATATATCAGCAATTTCAAGCCTTGATGACGGAGGCATAAGCCTTTGAGCCTCTTTCAGGAGCATCCCGTTGTAGGAGCCTTTTCTAAAACTTCCACCAAATCCTGCAATGGTTATTTCTTTACTGTTTACTGTCACGGCGCATGATTGCAAACTTTTATTTAACCGGTTTTCCAGATAAGAACATTATATGTGAAAGAAAATTTAAGGCCTTATAACATAATGTTTCATGGAAAGACTGCACACAGTTATTGTCAACCTCAAGAATTACAAAGAGTCAACAGGACATAATCTTGAACCATTCCTCAACTCCCTTAATGGCATTGAAGAAGGAAGGAATGTGAGAATTATAATGGCAGTTACTCCTATGGATCTTGTAAATGCAAAAAAACATTCCCGCCATGAAATATTTTCACAGTCGGTTGATCCCGTAACCAAAGGGGCTTATACAGGAAAGACACCTATGGAAAGCCTCCTGGAAATTGGCGTGAAAGGATCCATCGTGAATCATTCGGAAAACCGAATTGAATCAGGCAGCATAAAATCTATTATGGAAATGGCTGGAAAATATAATTTTGAAACGGTACTGTGCGTTGAATCGCTGGAAGAAGCCGTGAAATACGCAATATTAAGACCAGATTTTATTGCTTACGAACCACCTGAACTTATAGGGGGTGATGTTTCGGTCACTTCTGCGGAGCCTTCCATAATTAGTGATGTCGTCAGAGCATGCAATCCGAAAAATGTAAAGGTACTTGTGGGTGCAGGAGTTAAAACTGCTGAAGATGCCCGGAAGTCTATTGAACTTGGGGCCGACGGTGTCCTTATAGCCTCGGGGATAGTGAAGGCCAGGGAACCGGTAAAAGCACTGAATGCAATAATTCACGGCATTACGGATTCATTCTGAAACACATCAAGTGAAATGATTTATTGCCTTATATGCTGAGAAAAGCTCTAAGATGCGAAAACCTATATAACGCAATTACATTTCACGGACATGCCTTTCGCAAGGAAGGAATGTATATCTGACCAGTGTGGGAATTAACATGGCAAAGAAACCTGATGAACCATTATTTGTGGAACCTGAATTCAATGAGAGAGAATTTCTTGAAACAGAGAAGGAAAGGGCAAAGAGCACTATTGTCGTTTTCCTCATAGGCGCATTGCTGGGAATACTTTCAGGTTATCTTGACCTGCTTGGATATGCCTACATTTCGGTGCTGCTGATCATTGTATTCATACTGTTTATTGCCAGAATACTCCAGAAGATGAACATCAGGATACCCAAGAGAACTTCACACAAGTTCTACACATACGCCGTGCTTTTCTTTTCATGGCTCATATTCTGGATTATATTCCTCAATGCTCCATTCCACACATTAACGGGGCCCCAGTTCACGAGCCTTGAATACAACGATTCAGGAGTATGGACTGCGGTTTCAACCCACAGTGGGAGTTACACCGTATCTGCTGGAAAAACCAGCTACAAGATGTATGCGTATTACATACACCCGCTGAGCAACTCAAACGTCACCATGGACTATTCTTTCCCGGGTGGAACTGCCACGACTTCAATAAGTTCGAATCTGCATAACAATTACCTGTATTTCAATCTCACAGGAACTGCCGGCACTACTTATGACGTATTTATTGACTGGCATAGTTACGGAAAGAGTGGAACCGACGAACTTGTAATATCTGTTTCCTGAAGGAAAATTAATTAAAAGCCGAATGATTAACGGCTCAAGAGCAGGTGTAGTGTAGTCTGGTCAGCACGAGAGCCTTCCAAGCTTTCAACCCGGGTCCAAATCCCGGCACCTGCATAAAAATATTTTTTGTTATATATCCATTTCTTTATGCCTCCTTGATTCCATTTGCAATAGAGAAACATGTTTTAGGAAAGAACATATTTCCAGGTGATTTACTTTGATATTCATAGATGGTGACAACCTGGCAATAGAAGATGTATATGCTGTAGCGGTTAACAATGAAAAGATTGGAATAACTGACGATACCGTCAGTAAAGTTATAAAAAGCCAGAAAAAACTCAGGGACCTTATGGCCAAGGGTGGAATGATTTACGGCATCAACACCGGTTTCGGCAGCCTCCTTAATGTAAAAATATCGCAGGCAGATGTGCTTGACCTTCAAAAGAATCTTATCCGAAGCCATTCTTCCGGCACGGGTACCCCACTTGAAAGAGAATATGTAAGGGCAATGATGGTCGTGAGATTGAACAGCCTCTGCAAGGGTTATTCTGCCGTTTCACCGGAACTTATCAGACATGCGATGGAATTTATCAACCGGGATATTACACCTTTTGTTCCAAGGTATGGTTCAGTGGGGGCCAGTGGAGATCTGGCGCCTCTTGCCCATGTAGCACTGACACTCATGGGAGAGGGAAAGGTGTTCTTCAGGGGAGAGATTGTCCCTTCTTCCGAAGCAATGAAAAAATCCGGCATGCAGCCATATTCGTTCCTGGAAAAAGAAGGAGTTGCCTTCATAAACGGAACATCAACAATTTCTGGAATACTTTCAGTCAATCTGCACAGATCATATGAAATACTGAGAAACGCCATATTATCAGCGGCAATATCATTTGAGGGATTGAAAGGTACCAGGAGGGCATATACCGGCTGGGCAGTTGAATCCAGGCCTCACCATGGCCAGATAGAAGTTGCAAAGGAATTCCTCAAAGTCATAAAAGGTAGTGAAATAATAGACAGGTCAACCAAAACCAAGGTCCAGGATCCTTATTCACTCAGGTGCATACCCCAGGTATATGGTGCTGTCCTGGACACAATGAATTATGCCAGAAATGTCTTAACAACTGAAATAAATTCGGCCACAGACAACCCGCTA
>JAJYYD010000002.1 GCA_021801305.1 Thermoplasmata archaeon | reverse complement strand
TGTAACTCGCCCTCATGAATGTGGATTCCGTAGTAATCGCGGGTCAACAGCCCGCGGTGAATATGCCCCTGCTCCTTGCACACACCGCCCGTCAAACCATCCGAGCTGGTGTTGGATGAGGGTATGCCCGAGAGGACAAACTCGAATCTGATGTCAGTGAGGAGGGTTAAGTCGTAACAAGGTATCCGTAGGGGAACCTGCGGATGGATCACCTCCTAAGTAAGGGCGAGCCACAGGCACAATTATTTCACACACACCATTATTTTTTATTTTTTGCAGAAGCATTGAATTTTTATTCATATGTCATCAGTTTTCTGATAATTATGTTCAAAGGAAATTAGAAAAAGATTTTAAGTATAGTTTCGCTAATGTATAAAGGGTACTTCGTATGGCCATGGATGACAGGTTAAATGATCTTCAGGATAAAATAGAGAGAAAAGTGGGAGGATTTGGCAAAGGAAAATATGCCAGGATTCTCAGAATGGCCAAGAAACCAAACAAGGATGAATATGTAAAGGTTGTCCTTATAACAGGAGTTGGAATCACGCTTCTGGGTTTACTGGGTTTCTTTATATATCTAATGATGGGAGTTTTCTTCCATATACCATAGGTGTTCAAAATGGAAAATGTTAAAAGCGAATATGAGTGGATCAATTTTGATCCCAGGGACAGGGATGTAGGTTGCGGATATTCCCTGGAGATGCCGGTTACGATCAGGAATATCCAGTCAACAAAGAGGAAATTCAACCTCAGGATTTCAGCAGTATTCAGCCAGAGGGATGATCTTGTGGAATGGTTCATAGAGTCTCCCCTGATAAAGGCCAAGTCTGTTTCAATGTCACCAAAGGACAACCATCCCATTGAAGAGGACATGGATATAGAGCCAAGAGGGGTAAGGCAGGCTCTCATCACTGTAATAACTCCCAAGGGAGGTTACATGGGCGACAGGGTCACACTTTCATTTTCAATAAATTCAGAGGATGGAATAAACAGTTTCCATAAGGAGATAGTGCTGAAGCTTGTTCCAACCATCGTGGCAGTAAAAACAACCGTTGGCAATGAGTATGCCGTCGCAAGGGACCTGGAAAGAAAGAGTGAAAGAGACAAGGAGGAGAGATCTGCCATCAACAAGGAAGCCTCCAATGAGGTTTTAGCCATTATGTCTCCGTTCGAGGTCAAAGGGTATGTTTTTGCTGAAACCATGCACCCCGACAGGGTATCATTCATAGCGAAGGGAATCAGGGGATACAAAGGCATGGTGGAAGGCGCAATAGATCTCGAGGAAATCGCCCATTACCTTAAGCCTAAATCGGTTGTCAGCGGCCTGGAGCTTGGTGCATTTGTGGAGCTCGTCGATGGCCCGTTCAAGGGGGAGAAAGCCAAGATAATGTCCATAGACACCCCAAAGGAAGAGGTAACTGTGCAGCTTGTTGAATCAATGGTTCCAATTCCAGTGACTGTAAGGGCCGAAGCTATCAGGATGCTTGAAAAGAAACAGTAAGGTCATGAGGCTTAAAGCTCATTCAAAGGAAAGCCAGGAGGGATTCCTCAAGCATCTTGAACTATTCTTCCAGGATCCATCCCAGGTTCTGCCGCAGTGCCTTGACAGTGGCATGTTCTGCCCTTTTTCTTCATATTCCAAGAAACTGGGGAAGAGATCAACTGACCAGATGGACAGCTTCTCAAGGTCAAGCGACCAGTTTCTAAGCGGAATAAGTGAGACATACAAGATTTTTGAATCCAACAGCGCACCTCTCCTGGGTATGCTTAAAACTCCATACGGATCAGTCGAATACGCAAAGAGGGGAAACACGGACGAGGCTGTCCTGGCAGGGATACAGCATTTCGATGACAGGAAATGGAGAATGCTTGCCTTCAGTTCCCTGGTGAAGGCCAAGAATGTCCGTATATACTCATCAAGAAATTACTATCTTGCGTCGTGCAAAGGCACATCCCCGGGAAGGGAATTTTTTGCGGACGTCCTGTCGGAGGAGCAGATACCATTCCATGAAGATGGAGAAATACTGGTCATAGGCAATGAAGGAACCTCCATCAATATTTTGAATCTGGGAAAACCTGTAATTGAGGTCCATGAAGACTCAAGGCACCATACCATGGGCACAATACTGAAGCATGTTCTGGTGAGAGATATATCAGTTGACTTCTCCATATCATCTGACTTCCTGGCCCAGTATTCAGAAGATTTCCCGGATACCTCAAGATATCTCTCCGGTATTGAGGATGACCGGCACCTTGTCCGGGAGATGAAGGAAATGAGGATAAGGAAGTCAATCTCCAAGGGCTATTTTGTCAGGGGAGAGGAACTTTTCACGGACGCTGAATCATTTGTGGCATCCTTTGATGATCTTCCAATTGAAAGGGATATCGTTACTGTGGCCGTCAAGAACTACGGAAAGGGAATCTATCTGGACAATCCCTCTGCAAGGAAGCTGCTGGAGGTCATATGGGACACGCAGGGAGATGAGATACTGGCAAAAAGCTTTCCTGATGTTGAAAAATCAAAGTTCAAATCACTGAAGGGGAGCCCGGTTGACCAGATAGAATCCATGAGGAGACTGGGAGACAACATGGAAGTGGAGGAGAGAATCAACATAGAACCATGGTCACAGGACTCCGCGTTCCTCATAGATTTCCTCAAGACCACTTTCAAGTCCGGACGGCAGGCAGCCATCAGGGATGCTGAAAAAATGACCTTCACCGGTCCTGTTTCTAAGGCAGTTTTCTACGCATTCCTTGCAATATTCCAGGAAACCGGGAACAGGGAATGGATGTTCACCCAGAATGAGAAGGATCTGGGCCATATGATCGCGGAAATCCTTATACCGGTAATCGATTCTAAGGGAAAGAAGCTCGGCGACAAGGTTACAGAACTGAAGAAATACATACCGTGATAATATGGCAAGGCATTTCATTTCAAGAAAGGAAACCAAAAACCTGGTACAGATGTGCGAGAAGATCAATATCGATGCGTTGGCATGGGACAAGGTCGAAATAGACGAGCACAGAGATGAAAAACTGTATTATGTCAACTCAAAACCTTATGTTTACATAAAGGGAGATACCATGATTCCCACGCTTTTTCTTTTAAACGACACCAAACCTGAGAATTTTTCCATAACTGTGGACGACGGAGCAGTTCCACATGTCATGAATGGTGCCAGCGTATTTGCGCAGGGGATAGTTTCAATGGACATGAATATCCGCAAGGATTCAATGGTATTTATAAGAGACCTGAAAAACAGGTATATTGCAGTGGGAATTGCCGAGAGAAGCGCAGAAGAGGTCATGAATGAGAGGAAAGGTTCTGCGGCAAGGATAATCCACCATCCCGGAGATAAAATCCTCTGAAGTATCATATAAGTCAATGCAAAAGATTTAACATACCTGTAATAATGTGTTAACATGGAACTTCTTAACGTAGGAGACAATGCACCGGACTTCAGTTCGGTGGATCAGAACGGAAAGCCAGTCAGGCTCAGTGATTTCAAGGGGAAGCCGGTCGTGGTATATTTTTACCCCAAGGATGACACACCGGGATGCACAAAGGAGGCATGCAACTTCAGGGATAACTACCAGGAATACGAGAAGGCTGGAGTGAAAGTCTTAGGCGTAAGTGTAGATGACCCTCATTCACACAAGAAATTTGAAGAAAAATACAAGCTGAATTTCAC
>JAJYYD010000106.1 GCA_021801305.1 Thermoplasmata archaeon | reverse complement strand
GGTGGGCATATATGCTTTTTCGTATTATTATATAATCCTGGGGTTGAAATTAGGCATAAGCAGCTTTCTTAGCCTTATTTTCCTGGCTCTTTCCTATGCAGTCGGAATATTGTGGGGATATTTTTCCGGCAGATTCATAGACAGGCACCAGGACTGGGGAAAACTTTACGTAATACTCATGGCCCTGTTTGATCTGGTCATGTACGCCTTGATGTTTTATGCACTGTATGCCAAAATTCCGGATCTTTACCTGGGTTCGGCATTGATTGGAAGCATAGGGCCGTTCGTAGTTCCAGGGGCTCTATCATACGAACTGAAGATTGTTGGAAGGGAGAACAGGGGAATGTATGGTTCCATCCAGAGGATAATGGTTGCAATCTGTTTCATTTCAATAGGGATTCCCCTGGCCTACCTGGTATCCTACAATTATATCTATATGTGGTCGGTGGTAGTTGCCGCTGCCCTCATAAGCCTGATCTCTGCAACCCTGATACCCTCAAGATCAGTAACAGAAAAAATGATGGAAAAATCAGCTGGGACATAAGCCAATGAAAATTGTATTTTTTTGGGAAGAAATTAAAGGCCGATCTTGCCGGCGAGTTCTTTTCCTTTGGTTATAACTATTTTGCACGGGGTCGGAAGCTTGATCGATGCTTTCTTGAGGGCTTCCCTGACCATGAGTGCCCCATCCTGGTTTGATCTTGCAACCATGATGATATCCTTTGCATGTACCCTTGCGGCAGTTCCTACAGGTTTTCCAAATGCACCCCTCATACCGCTCGAAATCCTGTCTGCTCCTGCTCCTGTTGCCATTTTGTGCTCTCTTATGACCTGGTGCGGGTAAGGCCTGATCTGCAGATAATATCCGTCTGTTCCCAGTGCCTCCATAAGTTTCCTGTTTATGGATATCCTGGCAGCTTCAAGAGCAGTATGCCTGATCTGGCAGGATTCCTCTGCAACGAGCATAAGTTCCACGTCAAAGTCCTTCTTCTGGTTTCCCTGTACGAAGGTCGTGATTTTAGGGTAGGGAACTCCCCCCATGAACTCTCTTCTGGTGTATGCTGGACCTGAAATTTTAGTGTACATTCTGGCTGGTTTCGTTACCATTGATATCCTAAGTGTAATTCTTACCCGTATAAAAATTGACCGATTGCTTTCTTTTTATGGCTTCCCCTACACATCCTGGGACATATCTTCATAACTGTTAAAAAATATAAGAATCAGGGGAATGCTGGTTCATGAAAATTCATTCAATATGTAAATAATGCCCCTTGAGGATATATATCTATTTATAATCTGTAAAAATTATATGCCTAATTGTCATACCGTTATATGGACAAAAAACCCATTATCGATGTAACCCACATATCATCCAGGGGATCCTCATTCAGGATTACACTGCCAAAGAAGATAGTAAA
The DNA here is from genome assembly GCA_021801305.1 of Thermoplasmata archaeon. Taxonomy (GTDB): domain Archaea; phylum Thermoplasmatota; class Thermoplasmata; order Thermoplasmatales; family Thermoplasmataceae; genus Oxyplasma. The sequence goes on along the minus strand of JAJYYD010000106.1, from coordinate 2,297 downwards.
GAGGCTGAACCTGAAAGAGGATGATATCATAGCATTCTTCGATGATGACGGCGTAAAGATTGACAAGATACAGTAATGGAATCATAGGACTATTCAAACCCACAATTTTCAAAATTATATTTTCCTGTGCAGCGTGAAAGCATGAAATCATTCCCTGTTGTAAATGATTCCCACAGGCTCCTATTTTCCAGCGCCATGTTCGCTTCAGGCTGGTTTGGGCTGAGTTTCAGTTTCCCTCTTCTTGCTACATCATTTCATTATGGCTATTCATTCACTGGATTCCTGGGGCTTATGGGGTCGGTACCCTTCCCGGTGATTGCATTTATATATCTGCGGGCAAACAGGACAATGCTTCGCTACGGGAGATTTATACCTTTTTTTGTGCTGGCTCTGCTCTCTGCCCTTTTCGTGATTTATTCAAGAAGCGGGTTCATTGAAATCATTATACTGGCAGATATTGCTCAGGGGTTCTGGTGGATCTCAATGGAGATATCATTGAACCTCATGTCGGGAAGAAACAATGCGGAAAAGTATTCAGTTGGCTGGGGAATTCCAAATGCCATAATTCCCATTGCCTCGGGTTTCATAATTCAGTATATAGGATTTGATGCACTTTTTATTGCTGCAACCGCATTCTTCCTGCTCGGACTCCTTTTTATCCCATCAGTGCAGGTGGAGAAGATGCCTGAAAAATTCAGCAAGGTCAGGAAGCGCTTCGTAATCCCGCTGCTGTTTGCAGGAGTTACGGCCGGATTTCTATATTATGTGTTTGTTCCTGTGCTCCGAAATGAAGGTGTTTCCTATGGTATAATAGGCTCACTGGTAAGCGTTTATTCCATATCTTCAGCCGCAGGTTATATTCTCCTCAACTTCCTCAGGAATCTAAGAATACGGAGCTATTCCATACTCAGTTCAATGTTCCTGCTCTCTGCATTCTTCATAATATATACAAGGAATCCAGCCTTCCTGGTTATAATACTTATTATGGTGGGAATCGGGGCATCAATTGCCATGTCAAAGATACTTGCCTACATATCTAATACCTCTTCTCCAAGGCTGGGTGTCTTCTATTACGAAACATTCTTTGGCATCGGCTTCACAATTGGTTCATTTGTTCTCGGTACAATCTACGAGTACATAGGTCCGGAATATGTCTCAATACTTTTTCTTTTCCCGCTGGTTTACATTGTGTATGAAGCCACAGGGTATTTCAGCAGGATATCAGGATCAGTGTGAGTAAGGCCCCTTCATTACCACATGTACATTGAAATCCCCAACTGCATCCCTTTCCAGGATTTCATGGCATTTTGTGCATTCAAGATCACCATTTTCCTTAACATGAAACGTGACATTTCCACATGAAGGACAGGCGCTTCTTATCCATAACATATCACCAGGTACGCGATTTTGCATTGCATACTCCATTGCACGTTTCTCTCTCTCCTGTTCCGGGTCTGTGTTCTGAATCAGCCTGGGTGCAGGCATGAGCTCGGATATGGACATCACGCCTATGAATGCTGTCACAAGGAGCAATGCCGTGAAGATATCGTCAAAAATTGGCGTGGGCGCAAGAAGCTCGGAGAATATGGAGATGAAGGATATGATGAAATTCACAAGAAAAGCCCTGAAGAATCCAGACTTCAGGTAAATGATATTCAGTATGAAGAAAGTCAGGAGAGCGGAAACAAACTCATAGAGGTTGCCTGAAAAAATTACGGAGGGAATTACAGTTGCCACAACCACCACTGCAGCTTTTGCCCCATAACTCCCTATCTTCATGTTGATGAAATTTGCCCATGTAAGGCTTTTTCTTGTTATCAGAATTAAGGCGATCATTACACTAATTGGAATCAGCTGGAAGAATACAGACTGAAAAAGCACGGATCCACTCATTACGAACCACTGGTAGTAAAGGGGCTTTACCAGGAACAGATCAGACGCAGCCGATCCGGGCAGGTAGACAGAAAACAGTGAAATTATGAGCTGGACAAGAATGGCTATTGAAAAGAGCCTGAAGAACACTGTGTTTCCGGATCTCCCGAAGGAAGGGTACTTTCCAGATGCAGGTGCGAACAGGCTTCCAGTTGAAACTATGATGAAGATAAAGAAGGCCGATATTACAGATACTGTGATAACAGGATCCTTGGCAATGTTTCCAAAGGCATACTGTGAAGTTGATATGGAGAGTACCTGATGGAAATGTGACAGGACCAGCGGAAGAATATACAGGAGGGTTATGAAGGCAATAGCAAGGTAGACAATGCCAAAATAAGAGGAAATATAGCCTAATATCTCAT
>JAJYYD010000108.1 GCA_021801305.1 Thermoplasmata archaeon | reverse complement strand
ACAGGACTGATGATTATGCTTATCCCGCTGTTTTCAAATTTCATGTTTCTTCTGATAGTGATGGCAGTTCTTGGCATCATGACGGTCGCTGTTCTTTCCATTCTGTATGTCAAGGTTGTGGAGGTTACAACCGACAAAACCATGGTATCTTTCAATCTTTCATTCATAAACTTTGTGCAGAATGTTTTTGGGTCACTCTCGCCCTTCTTCTTCACGGTTATTGTCCTCTTTTACGGGTACGGTTTTTCCTGGTTCACCATAGGAGCCTCGGGACTGGCACTCATTCTGTTGCTCCTTTTTGTCAGGAAGTCATACTGATCGATCAGGTTTTTAAACCGATAAAATATGACTGGGTGTGCTTTTTTCAGAACTTACAGAGAGCTTTCTCGCAATGAGCGATACGAGGAAAAGACTGGAATTGACAGACATACTCAGGCAGCTTTTTCTCAAGGCGGGTGACGATCTTCCTGAACTCGCATATCTGCTTCAGGGGAAAGTAATGCCGGATTATTTCGGAATTGAACTTGGCATAGCGGACAAGCTCATAATAAGAGCTTTGAGCCATGTATCCGGGCAGACTGAAGATGAGATCCAGGCCGATTATGCAAAGACAGGTGATCTTGGCCAGGTTGCTTATAATGTAACAGAAAAGAAGACTCAAACTGCTCTTTATTCCACGTCAATGACCATGGACTATGTTTATCAGGCGCTCATGAAGATTGCGAAAATTTCGGGTAATGGAAGCATAAAGGTGAAGACTGATATCTATACGGACCTGATCCTGAACGGTACCCCATCAGATGCCATGTATATTACGAGGATTGTTAGCGGGAAATTAAGAATGGGCGTATCAGATGCCACAATTCTGGATGCCCTTGCACTAGCTTTCATGGACCCTGAGAAAAAGGAAACAGCAACGAATGCCTATAACTTTCATCCTGATCTGGGGTACATAGCCGACCTTCTCAGGAAGAGGAAAATTGAAGATCTTGAAAAAATTGGGCCGGAGCCTATGATACCGATGAAGGTCATGCTGGCCGAAAGGCTCCCTGATATTGGCGACATACTTGCCAAAATGGATGGAACTGCATCTCTTGAGTACAAATATGACGGCATGAGGGTCCAGATACACAAGAAAGGAAAAGAGATAAAGATTTTCTCCAGGGGCAGTGAAGAGACAACGGGCCAGTTCCCTGACATTGTTAAAAATGCACTTGATACTTTCAGGGATGTTTCATTGATTCTTGACGGTGAAGCTGTACCGTTCAATCCCGAAACAGGGGAGCTGTATCCCTTTCAGGTCGTGTCGCAGAGAAGAGGAAGGAAATATGATTTCGATCAAATACATAATAACATTTCTATAGATACCTTTGACGCGGAAAAAGATACAAATAGCACTTTTAATGACTGGAAAGGAAAGTTTTTAGAAAAGATTTCTGATGATATTCCAATAGTTGTATTCCTGTTTGATATCCTCTACAAAAACGGGGAGGCACTTCACAATGTCCCATATCTCCAGAGGAGAAAAATACTGGAAGATACGTTTCAGCCAAACAGCAGCTTCAAGCTTGCGTCAAGCCTCGTTACTTCAGACAGGGAGGATGCTGAAAAATTTATTGAGGAATCCATAAACAGTGGATGTGAAGGCATAGTTGCCAAGAACATCACTGATAAATCAGTATACAGGGCAGGTGCCAGGGGATGGTTATGGATTAAGTACAAAAGGGATTACGAGGCAAATCTGGGGGACAGTCTGGATCTTGTTGTCGTAGGGGCTTTTTCGGGGCATGGTAGAAGAAAAGGGACCTATGGGGCATTGCTCATGGCATCCTACAACAATGAAACAGGAATTTACCAGTCTGTGTGTAAACTGGGCACAGGATTCACTGACGAAGTACTGTTCAATCTGCCAAAGATGTTTGCTGGATACACGGTCAAGGAAAAACCTGCGAATGTGGCATCGGGATTGATACCTGACGTTTGGATCCTCCCTAATTTTGTCATGGAGATAGTCGGATCTGAAATTACTCTAAGTCCTATCCATTACACTGCCTATGGAATAATCAAGGAAAAAACCGGACTTGCCATCAGGTTCCCCAGATTCACAGGCAAATGGAGAAACGATAAAAAAGCAGAAGATGCAACTACTGTAAGTGAAATAATAAATATGTACAAAAATCAGAAAAAAAATATTGGAAATTAGCTGGAATAATTAATTGATATGAAACAGTTAAATTTACTGGTCTCTATCTCTGTCTCTTCCGCCGTATGAGGACCTTCCTCTTCCACCACTGCCGCCGCTTCCGCCACGGTTGTATGATGAAGTTCTTCCCCTTCCGCCGTAGCTTCCGCCACCGTTTCCGTGGAACTGGTTCTCATATTCCTTTTCGCTGACGTCAAGTTCTTCATTTACCTCTGTAACCTCTTCGGTTCCAGGTGCGATAGATCCATATTTACCGACATTCAGCCTCATATGTCCCCTTACGAGTGATATGTAGCCGTTATCGATATAAACGGTCTGTCCTTCAGAAGCCTGACCGGCCTGTTCTCCCCATAGTGACAGGGTAACTTTTCCTGTGTCGTCTCCTATTACAACTTCGGTTACGGACTTTGCCTCTCCGAATCTTGTGGTTATTTCCTTGGGCTCGCCTACGTTTATTACCTTTCCCAAAACGTTAACTCGTCTTGAAGAAGGTGTTAGGTCTTTAATTTTGGTAGTTCCTTCCATTCTATTACTTCCTTTTGTCTAAAAAAGACTTCCTATTATCTTTGGTGTGTATATAAGGTTTGGGAATTGATGTCATAGTTATTTCAGTTGGTTTTTAGAATTATATCAATGAACAAGTAAGATTGTAGTCGTAAAACAATCGATTTCTATCTGTTCATGTCTGCTCTTGATTCATGCAACTGAAATTGCGTTTTTTATCCAAAATTTAAAAAACTGAAATGACTTGTGATTTCACTGATTGAAATTTATTTTTTTGACATTAAAAACTTCTTCGATACAATCAAACATAAAAGTTGAAATTTGAGGTTATAATACTTATGGGTTAACATGGGAATAAATGACGAAAACGTTTCAAATTTAGGTGCTCGGCAATTATTAGTAAAGGTGGAAGAATGGAAAAAAACCATAATGCGTCAAAAAGAGGAAAACCAGAAGTTGAAAAAGGAATTGGATCATATAATGGAAATGCAGGTGGAAGTATCGAAACTAATAATGCAAAGAAAAACGGAGAAGAAAGATTAGGCCTTCTGAAAGAGCTTGTCTCACTTAATTCAGAAGTATCAAAATTACAGATGGAGCACATCGAGACAGAAGATTCAATAGTACACGAGTTGATGAGGCTTTCGGGACTGATTGCTCAGCTCAGAATGCTTGATTCTAAATCATTAACCAATGATGTGATTAGTGATTTTGATTCCCTATTTGACAAATACCTTAAGAAACTGAAAATGTAGTTGTTGGGAATTCTGGAAATTATTGAAGATCCATCTATGTGGTTGTGGGATTTCTATATGTTGTCTTTAAGGGAAGCGCAGGAAAAAGTGAAATAAAAGCCTACATATTATGCGATATATTTATATACATAATTTCAAATCCATGCCGGATGGCAACCAAAAACACGAAGATTATAGTTTCAGTTGTTGTGGTCATAATTCTGATCGTGGCAGCAGTATCGGTGATAGAACTGTATCATCCAGCACCATCCCATGTTTTTACAGATACTTCCCAAACTGCAGCCCCAGATCACCTTGATCCGGCATCAGGATTCTTTACGACTGATGAGCCACTTTTTACGGCGCTCTATCAGGAACTTGT
>JAJYYD010000053.1 GCA_021801305.1 Thermoplasmata archaeon | reverse complement strand
CATAATTTCCGGTATGATCCCGGTGAAAGAAGGCAGTCCAAACTTCAGGTCCGGCATGCCGAATCTTGAATGATCGGATGCAATGATCATGTCGGTAGAAAGGGCAAATTCAAGCCCCATACCCAGAGCCAAGCCATCAACAACACTTATAACCGGAAGGTTCAGCGTCTGCAGTGCCCTTGATATTGAAAAGCCAAGCGAATAGATATTCTTCAGGAAACCACGATCGTTGATCCTTACACATGAACCATTATACCCAACAGAGAAAGCCCTCCTTCCTTTTCCTGTAAGAGCAACCACCCTGATGGTTTCATCGCCCATGACATCGGTAAGAGCCGACAGGAGGTCCTGCAGAACCTCTATATCAATGGTGTTTCCATCTAGATTTGAGATGGTTATCCATCCTACCCTGTCTTCGTCGATAGTTAAGTCTACCTTGCCTCTCCCGGAAATATCCATCTGATGATCCTTCAGTACATTGTCAGGTTGAACTCCCTGTCCTTTTCCTGGTAATCTTCGAGTGACTTTATTTTTAATAAATCAGATATGGTCTGCATGACATGACCGTACTTTGGATCAAACAGCTCCCTGCCCATCCTTAACCTTTTCAGGTCGGGATCGTAGTAAATCTGCTCTCCGTTCTTTTTCAGGCAGTGTATGCATTCTGCCGCGGATTCTTCTGTCTCTTTCAGTTCAGAAAAACATTCCTCAAAATTTCTGGCCATACAGTTCCAACCTCCATTTTTTCATTTGTCATCGCATCTCTTTCCATCAAATGACGGGTATTTTATGTTATACCGGTCTATAACCAGTTCCAGCATGTAATAGAGGGACTTGAGAGTGTCCTCACCATATAACCTCGAGTTGTCCATGTCTATACCGGACGCATCGACCCTTGACTTGAAATCATCAAGTGATATCCTGCCTTCCAGAAGCAATTTCAGGTCGCCAAGAAAGGTCAATTCCTTCATGTTTCTTTTTTCCCTGGTTACCCTGTTCTGGTATTCTATCCCGTTTATGCTTTTGTTCAGCCTTTCCATTGCGTCGTCCACATCACCGAAGAGAAGCGCACTCTTTATAATTTCAAGATCAAGATTCAAATTCATTCAAAATCACCCGAATAATCCTCCAGCAGTTGAAATCAGTACAGGAAACATGGCATATACCAATCCCAGTGCAACCACTATTATAGCTGATATTATGACTGGACTCTTAGTCCATTTTGTAAGGTTGAATGTGTCCTCTTTCTGCGGGTCCTTCCAGAACATCTGCTGTATAACCCTGAGGTAGTAGAAGACGGAGATTGCACTGTTCAGGATTGCGATTATTGCCAGCCACCACAGCTGGCCTGATATTAGCGCGATAAAGAGATAGTACTTTGCCATGAACCCTCCAGTCAATGGGATTCCAGCAAGCGCCAGTAGTATTATTGCAAAGCTGACCGCTGTTGCAGGGGATCTCTTTGCCAGTCCTGAAATATCAGACAGCTCAATCTTTTCCTTGGAAATGACATTCATGGTGATGAATGCCCCTCCCTTCATGAAAATATAGACCAGGGAATAGAACATTCCTGCAGCAATTGCAAAGTCAATCACCGAACTCCCAAGGTGATTGGTTGTTGAGTATGCCACTATTACTACCACAAGTATGAGGTAGCCCGCCTGTGCAATGCTTGAGTAGCCCAGGAGCCTCTTCAGGTTTGTCTGTGATAGGGCAGCAATATTGCCATAGGTCATTGTGAGTATTGCTATTATCACGAAGAAATAGTACACCGACTGCAGATCTGATGAGAACCCCACCAGGAAGATTCTCAGTATTATGAGAAATGCCAGGATCTTGGTGCCGGAAGAGAGAAATGCCGACACAGAGTTTTCAGTACCATCATATGTATCCAGTGCCCACTGGTGAAGGGGAAACAGTGCCATCTTGAATCCAAAACCGATGATAAGGAATGCAAGTGCAATTAGAAGTGCCTGCGATGAGTTGACTGTGGTTATCCCTATGAGGTTGAACGTGGATGTAGCCATGAAAAAGAAGGAAGCACCAAATATTATGAAGGCTGTTCCAACAGTTCCTGTGAAGAAATACTTTATGGAAGCCTCAAGTGTTCTTCTGTCCTTCCCGAAACTTGCAAGTACATAGGTTCCGATACTTACAGATTCAAACGCTATGAATATGGTGATTATATTGTACGAGAAAGCGGCAATTATCATGCCCACGGTTATAAAAAGAAGAAGTGCGTAGAATACCTCTGATTTCAGGTTTATCTTCTGAAGTGCCGGGAAGACAATGAACATGGATGATATGACCATGACCATTGCGAAAAATGTTCCGAAATCGTTAAAGATTATTGTGCCCCCAAACATGCTCACTGCCGGTCCGGTGGTTGTGAAATAAAGAACCGGAAGTGATATTGCAAGGGCAGCGAATGTTATGCCCGCTGTTATTTTCTTGTTGATTCTGAAAATTCCAAGGGCAAGTATTATAAATCCAACTATTCCAAGGAAGAAGACACTGGAATAGCGCCCAAGGACGCCTGCAATATTGGTAGTGACTGTTGCCGACAGGAATAAGGCATTCATAGGGCACCAATCCCTCCCAGATGAGCTATATAGCTGACAAGTGGAACATATACGAGGTTAGGCACAATACCTATTATGAAAATCATTATTAGTAATCCCATGAGAATGCTGATCTCCTTTGAATTTATATCGCCAATTTTACCAAGGTTTTCGTTGTAAGGTCCGAAAAGTGATTTCTGTGCAGCCCATATGTGATAGGACGCCGTTATTATCATGCCGAATATGAGGAAGAATATTATCCAGCTTATTGCCTGGAATGATCCGACAAATATGGAGAATTCACCTATGAATCCTGCCAGTCCGGGAAGGCCCAGAGACGCCAGGAGTCCGGCCAGGAAAAGTGACGAAAGTACAGGCGCCTCCCTGAATATGCCTCCGAGGTTCATCATTGTCTGTTTTCCTGTCTTCTCGGTTATGAAATAAAGAGATGCAAAGATCATTGCCATTATCAATCCGTGGGCAACTATCTGGAACATGCCTCCTGAAAGCTCAAGTATTCCTGAATAGAATGTGCTGTAATTGTAAATATTTGCTGAAGCATAGGCAGATGCACTGATTGTCCCCGCTTCCAGTATTCCGGCTCCGAATGCGATTGTGACAAATCCCATTGCAGCTGCGCTGGCAAAGGCCATCATCCTCTTCAGGCTCTGCTGGAACATTGCGGTAAGTGCAAAGTATATCAGGCTGATTATACCGAGAGCTATAAGGACGTATAAGACAGTGCTGCTGAATATTCCGGATACCGGGAGTAATATGCCGAACAGGCCATATCCCCCCATAACTGAAAGACCGCCGGCCAGGATAACCGTGCCGGGAAAAGGTGCGCTCTCATATGAATCTGGAAGCCATGAGTGAACAGGGAAAGATGGCATCTTGACCAAAAATCCGAACAGGAAACCGAAAATCAGGAAGTCTTTCCAGAGAACCGGTATTGTGTTTATGAATGATGTGCTCAGAAGTGCGGACATCTGGAAAGTCAGAACGCCCGAGTGGGAAAGTGAATAGAAATTATAAAGCGTGAGTATTGCCAGAAGTATGAAAAGCGATCCAAACTGGGTGTAAACGAAGAACTTCATTGATGCCGAGTCCTTGTTCTTTCCGCCAAACTGCCCAATCATAAAATAAACAGGTATCAGGACAACTTCCCAGAATATATAGAAGAAGAGGAAATTCCTTGATATGAGGATGCCGAACAAGCCCGCACCCGCTATGAGGATGTAGCTGTACATTGTCCTGGATTC
>JAJYYD010000072.1 GCA_021801305.1 Thermoplasmata archaeon | reverse complement strand
TACTCCACCGAACATATCCATGATCCCCCATGATACCAGCGGTCCGAATGGCACAAGAAATATTATGAGGGAACCCAGTGTTGGGCCAAGCACGCTGCCTGCACTCCAGAACGAGCTTTTTACGGATATGTAGAAACCAACTTTTCCGTAAGGAGCAAAGCTGCCAACAATGGCATTTTCAAGTGGTGCAATTATGTCCTCGCCAAGGCTGTAGATTACCATGAGGCCGGCAAGAGGGAGGAAGGAGCTGGAAAAGCCCGCAATTATGAAGGCGGCCATATAGAGCACAGTCCCCGCAAGCATGGAGGTTATATCACCTATTTTTGAGAAAAGCCTGTTGATCAGGAACTGTCCAGCCACAACAACAAGGCCGTTGAGGGCGTAGATATATCCATACTCTGCTACAGTGATGCCGCCTGTGCTGACTGCAAAGATGGGTAGGGAGACCTGCACCTGGGTTCCAATCATCGCCAGGAACATCACTGAAAGTGAGAAAAAGAGAAGTTTCCTGTCTATGCGTGAAATCGCCCCTGGATGTGCTTTCGCATTTTCTTTACTTCTGGGCGGCACATCATTATTCCCTGAGGGAGGTTTTACCAGCAGGATGACGATCATAAGCTCCAGGAACCTGAAAACCGAGGCAAAAAGGAATATGTCACTGAATCTGTAACTAGAGACAATGGATCCGGCAAGAGGCCCTATTATAAAGCCCATGTTGAAGATCACCCTGAAGATGCCGAATGTCTTCTTCATGGGGCTTCCGGTGGATGACTTTGTGATGAGGGAATAGTAAGGGGCATATGTCAGGGATCCGGCTAAAGATGTCATGACATAGGCTGAGATGATAAATATCGTGATCATGTGCAGGGAGACAAAAACCCATATTGCAAGGTAAAGCATGAAGGATAAGCAGAGGCCGGCTGTTATGGTGGCCTTCTCTCCATGCTTATCTGAGATATGTCCCCCAACAGGCTGGATTATCATTCCAGCAAGATATGTTATGGAAAATATCACGCCTATGGCATAGGGTGAAACTCCTTCAACTGAATAGAGGAAAAGTGCCATGAAGGGAATTATAAAACCCATTCCGATGGAACCCGTGAACCTGGCAAAACCAACCCTCCAGAGAGTGGAGTTGTCAAGCATCAGTGCATTCCTGATCCTGCCTGAATTCAATCTTTCATGGAATTTAATTAACACAGAAGTTAATCAATTACACAGTATTTTAACCATAAGGTTAACATAATTAATAAATGGGTTAAAATTCTGCATAAGTGGAAGGGAAAATGTTATCTGGATTTAGAGATTTTCCTGCAGCATCTTCAATGTTTCGGCCATTGACTGCCTCACATGGAGTTTTTCCTGGAATCCATGTCCCTCCCTCGGGAATATGAGGAATCTGACATCCTTGCCGTGTTCCTTCAGGGACCTGTAAAACTGGAAGTACTGTCCTATTGGGACACTTGGGTCCTCTTTTCCATGCATAAGGAGAACCTTTGCCTTCACATTTTCCACATATCTCAGCGGTGAGAATTTTATGAATTTATCATAAACATAAGGGCTTTCACCATACTGTATGGCGTCCCATTCGGCTATGTTTGTTGTTCCATGGAAGCTGACCCAGTCACTTATTCCGAACAGCCCAATCCCGACCTTGAATATGTGGCTTTGCGTGACCGCCCATGAAGTCATGAATCCTCCGTATGATCCGCCTGTTATGCCTATCCTGTCAGGATCAATGTACCCCTTTTCTTTCAGGTAATCTATTCCTGCCATTATGTCCTGGAAATCCATTCCGCCCATGTCCCCAAGGTTTAGCTCGGCATATTTTCTTCCCTTCCCGGTGCTTCCCCTGTAGTTTGGCATGAATATGGAGTATCCTTTTGCAACGAGGTGGGAATACCTGTCCAGGAAAATCTCCTTTGAAGAGGATGTTGGGCCGCCATGAACATAAACAAGAAGCGGCTTTTTTTCACCCGCACTCCGGAAGATCCCATAGATTTCAAGGCCGTCTGTTCCTTTCCAGGTAATTGTTTCCCATGGGTATGACTTAAGATCGTCCAGTTCTGTGTTGACATCAGTTGTTTTTGCCGATTTTCCGGTCTTAAGATCAACTCCCATTATCTCGGGAGGGAAGTCACTGCTGGAATAGACAAAAAAAGCCCGATCCCGGTTGGTTACGAACAGAGGGGCAAAACCAGGAAAAACATTTCCTTTCCCGGACCACAGGACCTTCTTTCCATTGGAAAAATCGGTCAGTTCAAATGTTCCCATGCTGTCTGAAAGGGTATAGAAGGAATCATTTCCGGACCATGAAACGCATGAATAGCTCTTTGGTTCTGATGCCGTGATATTTTCAGTTTTTCCTGTGGAAAAATCATGGATCATTACATCACCTGATGTAACTCCCCGATCACTCCACATGGATTCAAGGAATGCAACCTTTTTTCCGGCGGGAGAAACCCATGGCATTGCAATCTGGCCACTTTCTGGGGTATATATCTTCTTCCAGCTGCCATTCTTTTCCATGCGTATAAGGTAGTTGTTGTACCATGATCCTTCCCTGTGGCTGTCTGATGCCACTGCTGCAATGGTGCCTCCCGAATAGTCAAATTCCCAGACCTGAAGTTTTTCGTCAAGTGGGGAGAATCCGTCATGGAACGTGAACCTGAAAAGCCTCGCCACAGGATCATCCTCCTCAAAGAAGTATCCGTCATCCCCGTTTTCTGTGTCTTTCTTGCTTTCCGGATCAATTTCCAGCAGGAACACAAGGGATTCATTATCGACCCATTTATAGCTCAGGATCTTCCCCCTGGCAAGCACCGACTGTTCAGCCAGGGTCTCAATGTTCACTGTGTTGAAGAAACTCTCAGAGTTTTTTCCGGACACAAATGAAAGTGTGTGCCCGTCAGGTGAAAATGATGTAGCGAAATTTATGGAATCCTTTTTTCCAAATTCCCTTGAAGTTCCAGCTGAAAGATCTTTAAGGTGGATTATGCTCCGGTTTCCCTTCCTGAAATCCTTGTAGACATTTGAAACCGAATAGGCAATAAATTTCCCGTCAGGCGAAGCAGAAAGGCTTCCTATGTTCTTCATCCTGAAATAATCATCAATCTCCACTTCTCTTTTCATGCAGTAGAAATATTTCTGTAGTTCTTTAATTTAGCCATCCCAATGGAATGGTCAACACTTATATTCACAAGCAGGGTGGAGAAAACAAATCCACTCATGTTCAGGGACAGGTCATACATGCTTCTTCCTGATCCCGGGCAGGAAAATATCTTCCAGGTTGATTCCACGGGAGAAATGAGGTATTTCTATATTGGGAGTTCATCCGCATCATGCCTGAGAACAATGGAGAGGTTCTATTCCCTTATGTACAGGTGCTCGGTGGAACCATCGTCAGACCCAGGCATAAAGGGGAATAACATGCCATTTCAGAATTCACTCATGAACTGGAGAAGGAAGACCTTTTATTCACCGGGCTTTATGAAGAGCCTCATTGATATCCCCTTTTTCTTCGGGGATGCCCAGTCTTCATACAGGATTTCACTCAGGTCTTACAGGAACAGAAACAGGAAGGGTATCTCCTATAATTTTGCGCTTTCAGTTTCAACTGATGCAGGGAAGGAAGAGATGAAAAACATAGAATCGTTTGTGGGGCTGAAGATATGGGAGATAAAGAGGGATCACAAATGGAGGATGAAAAGGGCATCCAGGCCGGGAAGAATGCTTTCGTCACTATTGGGGGAATCATATAATCTTGTGAATTTCATGAGGGTACCTGTTGAGGATGATATAGTCCTTGAAGTCCCATGATCATGATTCACCATAGAGGGTCATCCTGAAATTCGGGTCAGATTTCATAAGTTCA
>JAJYYD010000167.1 GCA_021801305.1 Thermoplasmata archaeon | reverse complement strand
CACTTTATCTTATTTTTCATTCATAAATGGCAAAACTTAATTCCTGCCCGTAAATAATGACAGGTGAAAGCAACCTACAGGATCAATATGGAAGCTGGATTATGTGAAAATTTTATAACAACTTTCAATCAGGACAATGACAAATCCATCACAGCACATTGTGAAGACGGAAAACTTGTCATAATAATTAACGACTTAAAAATTTCAAGCCTTTACAACATGACAGACGATATCTTAAGAAACCTGGGCACTTTTGAAAAAATATATGAAAAAAAATAAGGGATTACTGCTCAGTCTCTTCCACATTTATGGACAGTTTCTCAGTAAGTTCCTTGTATCTGTTCCTTATTGTGACTTCAGTTACCCCTGCAACTTCGGCAACAGCTCTTTGAGTCCTTCTCTCGCCAGTCATCAGGGAAGCTATGTAGATTGCAGCAGCAGCAACGCCAGTTGGTCCTTTGCCCGAAATGAGATCATTCTCCTCTGCGCTTTTGAGTATTTCTGAACCTTTCTTCCTTGCCTCCATGGATAGCTTAAGTTTGCTGCAGAACCTGTTTATGTAGTCTTCTGGTTTTGATGGCATGATATTCAGTTTTAGATATCTGCTCATTATTCTATAGGTTCTTCCGATCTCCTTCTTCTTGACACGGGTTACAGTCGCAATCTCGTCCAGTGTTCTTGGAACGTTAGTTATTCTGCATGCAGCGTATATTGAACCTGCAACAACACCTTCTATGCTCCTTCCTCTTATCATGTTCTGTTTGACTGCTTTCCTGTATATTACTGCGGCTGTTTCCCAGACATCCTTGGGGATGCTGAGATTGGAAGCCATTCTCTCAAGCTCCTGCAAAGCCTGTGAAAGATTCCTCTCGGCTGCGTTTGAAACCTTTATTCTTTTCTGCCACTTCCTCAGCCTGTAAAGCTGGGCCCTGTTTCTTGTAGGAATTGATTTCCCATATGAATCCTTGTTTTTCCAGGATATATCGGTTGAAAGCCCCTTATCATGTATGGTGAAGGTCATAGGGGACCCGGTCCTGGCCCTCGCATCATTCTGCTCAGAATCGAACGCTCTCCATTCTGCCCCCTGATCTATGAAACTTTCATCTATGACAATTCCACAGTTGTTGCAAATTAACTCCCCCCTTTCATAATCACGGACAAGCTGTGTGGATCCGCATTCGGGGCATTTCTGGATTTCTTCTACATTTTTCTTAATTTTTTCATTCTCTACCATCTTCATTCACCTCTAACATCTCAATGTTACTTCTTCAACCCCGGAAACATTTTCTCGTGTGGTAACAAGGGCATATGGACTTTTCACAGGTCCAAAGATCTTCGTTATTTTACCAATGATCGAATTGTTTCTGTTGTATACACCAATGTTCATCTTAAGGCATTTCTGGGGTTTGATTACCAGTTCTCTCCCTTTACCACCTATAACTGTGCATGTCTCTTCCATGTATTGTTGTTAATGCAAAGTTAGTATATAAATGTTACGCAAAATTATTAGTACATTTTATCATGGTATTAAAGGATTGGTGCATAAACCTGCTTATTGTGTGTCCAGAATAATTATTTTTAGCCATCTGTATACAAATAAAAAGGTTAATTTAATCCGCTGTGCAGTAGAGTAATTTTCGTATATTGCGAAAGAAAAATTTAAATGCTTATCAAAAAGGTTTAATACAGTCTGTAATGTAGTGCACTATATACTTTATAAAGGTGTACAAATGGCTTCTAAAATGAGTGAAGATGGGTCAAAAAGATGCCCTGAATGCAATTCGGAGCATCTTGTGAAAGATTATGAGAGAGGAGAACTGACATGCAACGATTGTGGTATGGTACTGGAGGATTCCCTTATTGATCAGGGACCTGAATGGAGGGCTTTTGACTCCGAACAGGACGACAGGCGTGCAAGAACAGGCTCACCAATGACTTTTCTCAGTCATGACAAAGGACTGGCAACAGAAATTTCATGGTCCAACAAGGACTATTATGGTAAACGGATTCCACATAAAAACCGTGCACAGATATACCGTGTAAGAAAATGGCACCAGAGAATCAGGGTCAGCAATGCAGCAGAAAGAAATCTGTCCCTTGCGTTGCAGATGCTAAACGATAATGGAGCTAAACTTGGTATTCCAAAAGATATCAAGGAGACTGCAGCCCTTATTTATCGAAGGGCGGTGGAAAAGAACCTTATCAGGGGAAGAAGCATTGAAAGCATAGTGTGTGCATCAATCTATGCCGCATGCAGGATGATCAACCTTCCCAGGACTCTGGATGAGATCGCCAAGGCTTCAGAGGTTAACAAAAAGAAAATCGGGAAGGCCTACAGGCATCTTGCAAAAGAACTAAGCCTTAACCTGAAACCTACGACACCGTACTCATACATAGCACAGTTCTGCAACAAGCTTGAACTGGACAAGCAGGCAATTGTAGTCAGTGAGGATATTGTAAGGAAATCAATTGAACTTGGAATTTCCTCAGGAAAGGGGCCCACAGGAGTGGCAGCTGCCTCAATATATATTGCATCAGTAATGGTTGGAAAACCAAGAACACAGAAAGAGATAGCAAGGGTTTCCGGTGTTACAGAGGTAACCATCAGGAACCGGTACAAGGAAATAAGCAAACATCTTGGTATTCCTGAAATGGAATAAATATGAAAATCGATGTAATAGACAACGGTGGTCAGTGGACTCACCGTGAATGGCGTGTGCTCAGGGATCTGGGAGTGGAGAGCAGAATAGTTCCCAATACTGCAGATTCACATGATCTGGACGGCCTGGATGGCCTTGTCCTTTCCGGTGGGGCGCCCAGTATAGTTTCCGAGCTGGGAAAGCTGGGAAACATAAGCAATTTTTTCAAGGATCATGATTTTCCGATTTTCGGGATATGTGTTGGTGCACAGTTTATAGCACTGCATTACGGAGGTGAAGTTGGGCCGGGAGAACATCCTGAGTTTGGCAAGACTGAGGTGGAATTCTCACAAACTGACGGGATACTAAAGGGAATCCCATCCAGGATTATTGCGTGGGAAAACCACAACGATGAGATCAAGAACCTCCCGGATCAGTTCAATCTGTATGGACATTCCAGATACTGCAAGGTCCAGGCTTTCGGTCATAAAAATGAGAGGATTTTTGGGGTGCAGTTTCATCCGGAAGTTGAAAACACACAGTTTGGAAAAGAAATTTTTAAAAATTTTGTGGACATCTGCAGACGGTAGTGTCTCCATGAAAGCCAATATTTTAAATAGCATTCCCGTAATTATATGACGGTATCCATGCTTACAGAGATAACCGAATTATACGACATCAAGGTCTACAGCGACAGGGGAATCCTCATTGGAATAGTCAAGGACATAATCCTGGATACCGATGAGCAATCTATTTATGGCATTTACATAGAGAACACCAATCAGGACCTGGTTGAGGGTGGATCAGCAATAAGCGTACCATTCAGGTGGATAAAGGCTGTGGGAGAGGTAATACTTCTCAAGAAATTCCCGTCAATGGTCAAGGTACCGCAGACCAAGGATCAGATTTGATACTCTGCTTTTTCAGGTTAGTATCCTTTTATCTGGTTAAATGAATTAGAAGAAGGCCGGGTGGATCGCTTGGAGGTTCTCTGCTGATCCACATTATAATTTATTTAAATGCCACGGCAATTCATTCCGTCTATTTGTGAAGAAAATAGCCGGTTCCGGTTTCACCGTTAACATTTGCATAACCGTATCTCTCTAACTGGGCCACGCCTCTGTAAGATGATATTAGTGGTTCTGAAACACCTTCATCCACAGTTCCGTCTGGCTTGAAAATCCTGAATTTCAAGGATCCCTGCGGTGCCCAGTGTATAATTTTCAGTTTTTCCTTGCCGGGCTTGATGGAAAGAACTTTCCCTTTATTTCCCTTCTTCTCA
>JAJYYD010000129.1 GCA_021801305.1 Thermoplasmata archaeon | reverse complement strand
GAACATGTCAGAATCGATGTCATTCAGCAATACGCCGGTCACTGTGCTGCTTTCATAACCCTCCCGGGCAACAATTCCAAGTCCCATGGATTTAATCCCGTTTCTCAAGACTCTGGAAAGTTCATTGTGCCTTTCAGACCGTTTTTCCATTGTCTCATCCATGATTCTCGAAAAAGCATTTCTCAGTGAAAATACAACTCCTATGGGTGGAGTGGCAAAATATCCGCCCTTACCTTCGAGTGACGTCTCCATTACAGGTTTCCAGTTGGTAAGATTCGTTACATATCCCGATATATTCCCTTCAGAATACTCCTGAAAAAGCTTCTTTTTTACAACCAGCAATCCGGCTCCCGGAGGCGCTCCAATGGCTTTTTGTGAAGCAGTCAAATATATGTCTATGCCCCATTTTGAGGCTTTTACCATCTCTCCTCCCACACTGGCAACCCCATCAACAACAACAATGTCGCCGTGATCCCTGAATATGGGTGCATATTTCTCCACGGGGAACCTGACTCCTGTGCTTGTCTCCACATGAGTTGATATTATCATTTTGTAATGCTTTCCATTCAGCTCCTTCATGATCTCTTCATCGGATACGCAATATCCGGCGCGGGATTTCAGAATTGTCAGCTCCACGTCATATCTGTTGAATATTCCTTCCCAGCGGTTTCCAAAGACGCCGTTGCTTATGACGAGAATCCTGTCCTTTTTCTGCAGAAACGTAGTTACAGATTCCATGGCAGTCGTTCCACTCCCAGGAATGATGAAAGGAAGGTAGCTTTCATCGCTTCCCATGACATAAAGGAGCCCATTTAACGCCTCTCTCATTGCAGACTTGAACTTTTCGGATGCAAAACCCTGATCAGGAGATACACCTGCCAGTTGTACTTCATAATCACCGATGGAAGGGCCGACATGCATTAATGTAGTTTTAACCATGTTTGTTTATTCAATTCACCTATATACGGATATTTGAAGAAGGGTGTTCAGGCATTAAAGGGATTAAAAAAATAACTCATTATTTTGAATGACATTTTAGAAGGATAATAAGAAGTTACTGTTTTCATGTTAACAATGATCCAAAAACATACCAATGAAAATGCCTGTTCAAAAAGCGTGAAATGAAAACTCCCTGAAGTATTCCGGTGGGGTTGCCAGGAACAATTAACGGCTGCACAAAGTTCTGGATTTAGGGGGTGTATTATCTGGTCCAGAATATTCCATGGCAAGTATTTATACTTGGGTTATGATAAGGTCTGAATGGTTCAGGTCAAGCTTAAGGGCAGGATTGAGAGCCTTTACAAGGTAAGGACAGTTTTTGCCTTCGCCTTCATAATTACATTCCTGACCAGTAACCAGTATATCAAGTTCTATAGAATTCCTGATGTTTCCGCAAGATTTGTTGTTTTCTTCTCGCAGACATCCCTGCTTGGAGTATATGCAAGCCTTATAGGTCTTCTGCTTGCTGCTTATGCAGTTCTCATAACAATGATACCTAACTTTTCTTCTGACAGTCTTAAGCAGCCTATTTTCGGGCAGGTAAACAGGCTTTTCCTTTACACAATTCTTAACGGAATAATACTGATGGTAATTGATTTCACCAATGGAATTATTCCGGACAACAGTATTCCTTTATTCCTGGACATTGAAATCTTCTTCTTCATTTCTCTGCTTTCGGGACTTATCTTCTGCGTTCTTGCTCTTTCTGACCTTTTTGGAATCGTCAGGCGCAGGGGCGAAAGATGATTCACTGTTTTATGGGATTTCACTGCACAATTCTCGGGTCAAAGCCGCTGTACTGATCTGTAAGATATTTGAAACTGCCATGGGAGCAAACCGGGCACTGGGGGTTCTTGAGAGTTTTGATCTTTTCCAGTGTCATGTCCCACGCATCAAGGAAATGGATATCCCCGGAAACCTCATCACCTTTCAGTATCCTCAATCCAAGGACATATGCAAGAGAAGCGACAGTGGCCGGTACGGAATTCAGGACTCCTATCTGGGAACAGGTCTGCTGAGGGCCTTCAAGTTCCGGCATGAAACATGCGTAGCACGAGGTCCTGCCCGGGATTATGGCCTTGAACTCACCATACGTTTCTATGGCTGATGAAAATATCCACGGTGTTCCTGTTTTTACGCTTATGTCGTTTATAATCCGTCTGGTAGTAACATTATCTGTTCCGTCGAATATCAGGTCATATTCTCCGGCATGTGAAAGTGCGAATCCGGAATCGAAAACTGTATCATAGCATTTGACTTCAATTTCCGGGTTCACTTTCTTCAGGTATTCAGCAGTCGCGGATACTTTTTTCCTGCCAATATCCCCGGTGGAGTACTGCTGCCTCTGTAAATTGGATATGCTCACAACATCCGGATCAGCAATGGAAAGTTCAGAGACCCCTGCTTCGGCAAAGAGCCTGGCTGCAGTGCTTCCGGTGCCTCCAACACCAACCACCATCACCCTGGAGGCGGCGATCCTTTCCAGATCAGCCTGCCCGAACCGGCCGAGAACAAGATGCCTGGCATGATACAGATAGTTCATAATGGTTAATCATACTGGATTTAAATGATTAACTGATTCCGGATGAAAATATCCGCCCTGTGAAAAGGTCCGCATTTATGTTGTAGGACCTGTAATATTCCTTGAGGATCCTTAGTCCTTCATTTCCAATTCTGTTGAGGATATCCTGAAAATCCTGAAGATTCTCATCTGAAACAGCAACATAGTATTCCTCAATTGCAGCGGGACGAAAATCCAGGTTGTATCTTGAGGCCGTTTCACCGTTGCCTATTCCGGCAGGAATCCTGCCATTTCTTACTGCAAGTGCTATTCCCCTGAGATCAGGGTACTCCACTCCTGAAGAATCTGGACCGGCATCAAAACCTGAAGCTGCAAGGCAGCTCCAGATAAGTTCTGTCGGATAGGTGCCAACGGCTGGAATTCCAAGTGCAACTCCCTTCCTGTTCTTAATGTCGTTAAAAACATCATTCTCTCCCTTCCTGAAAACAATTCCCAAGTCTGAAGAGAAGATCCTGAAAAATCTATACGATATTTTTTTCCCGGCAAAAGGTTTTGTTCCAGATTTCACTCTCACTCCCATCAAATTCGCAGACCCGTTTTCAAGGCACTTAAGCCCCTCTTCATGAGATGTTCTGCAGGATGAGAAAAAACTTCCGGAAATGCTGAAGATTGTGTCCATAAAAGGATCTACGTCACCTGCAAGTACACCACTGGTAAAACCGGGCTCCTCATTAAAATAGTGAATTGTGGCACTTTCTCCTGCGTTTAGGCATTCCTTACCTGTATTTATCGTGAGTATGGCGTCACTTCTTAGAATTCTCGACAGGGATCCAGATTCTCCTGCCAATGGAAATGCATAAAGGTTGTCCGATCTGTTAATTATGGCAGGAATGTAGTTGGTGCTTCCCTTCTTTATGCGAGTTCCAAGGGCAAGCTGGGCTTCCATTTCAGTAATGACAAGTGGATAGTGTGCCATTTCAAGAAGCTTTTCCAGAAATATTTCTGTAAAGGAGATGAAAGCAGATACCGGGAAACCAGGAAGTCCAATCATGAACCTCTTCCCATTCAAGGCAAAGAAGGTAGGTTTCCCAGGCTTCATGTCTATGCCGTGGAATATTATGCCCGGAGAGTAGCTGGCGGCAATCTTCCCAATATAATCCATCTCTCCGGCGGACGATCCCCCGGTTGTTATGACAACAAGGTTCTCAGTGAAAGCTTTCTCAAGTACCTTTGCCGTTTCTGCCTCATTATCTGGAACTGTCCCGTATAATTTTGGAAGGAAAACGCTATACTTTCCTAATATTGCCTTTATAAACGAGCTGTTCCCCTCATAGGACTGTCCAGGCCTGAGTTCACTGCCCGGTCTCACAAGTTCGTTGCCGGATGCAATAATCCCGATCCCAATCCTGCGGAACA
>JAJYYD010000098.1 GCA_021801305.1 Thermoplasmata archaeon | reverse complement strand
TTCTGAATCCTGCAGTAATATATACCGACAACGAAAACTCCTCAATCGTGAAAGAAGAAATTTTTGGCCCGGTTTTCACTCTGTTAAAATTTTCTGAATACGACGAAGTCATCAAGAGAAGCAATGATGTAACATACGGTCTTGGTTCTTCAGTGTGGACCTCTGACGTGACAACTGCCATGAGGGCTGTCCGCGACTTGAGATTCGGAACAGTATGGGTAAACGAACACGTTGTTGTACCTTCCGAAATGCCATGGGCAGGTTATAAACAGAGTGGACATGGGGCTTCACTATCTCCATACTCGCTCGAAGAATTTACGTATATCAAGCATGTATACTTTGATCTTACAGGAAAGGTGAGAAAGGACTGGTACGGACAGATATTCAAGGGTTAATTTATTCTAAATTATTTTATAATATTATACGCGATTATTATAACAATGTCTTCTCAGATCTATAAAATATAAAAAATTTGGGGGCTGTTTCAATCTGCCAGTCTCCGAAGTTTTCGGTACAAATATAGCAAAGTGAAAAACCGGGTTATAACTGGAATTGAAAGTTTCTCAGCTGAACTGTTTCAGGAATTTATCAAGCACCGAGTAAAACTGTTCAGTCTTTTCAAGATACACAGGATGCCCGGAACCATTTACTATTTCCAGCTTTGATCCTTTTACAGCTTTTGAATACACTCGTCCAAGTTCAGGAGGTACCACCTTGTCATCTGAACCCCATATGAAAAGTGCAGGTTTTTCAATTGACTTCATCCTCTTTTCCTCTTTTTCAATCCAGGCAGGTGCAACGGCAATAATTCCGTCGATTTTTTCCGGGAATTCAAGTACTGATAGGACAGATATACCTCCTCCCATTGATGCACCGAGTATGAATGTATGTTCCAGTCCTGAGGAAGAAAGGTAATCATTCACAAATCCTGGTCCCCTTGAAAGTTCTCCCCTCTCTAACCTGTATTTTTCGGAAGCCGGCGTTTTTCCAAAACCCGGGTAATCAATCGCATAAACATTAAAACCAAAACGGGCGAGATGATCAAAAATTCCTATGTCCTCCCAGTTCTTCGAGGTGAAAGACCACCCGTGGATCAGTAGCATGTTTTTCGTGTTTTCACTGCTGCTGTACTTTCTCTGAAATACGGAGGCACCAGAGACATTTATCTTTTCCTCGGTAACTTTTACTGCCATTATCAACAATTTCAAACTGGTTCTAAAAGATGACTGAATATCATGAAGTTTATTTTTTAACCTTGTGCAAAACTTTGCAATCCTTTTAAACAGCATCTCTGCCAGCAATTCTCATGAAAATTAAAGTCAATTGACGAATATTTGAATCGTAAATTTTATAAACCTCCCATGGTTCATTTTTTTAATGAAGGGGGTGAAGGTTCTGGAAAAAGGAAAGTATGAATGTTCAATGTGCGGAGTGGAACACGAGAGGGAAATAGATGCCATACAGTGCGGCTGCGGCTACGATTAATTCTTTATTTAATTTTGTAAAAAAAGAAGTTAATTTTATAACTTCATCTCTTATCTATTGGGATATATTCAATATCAAGTTTTCCAGTGTAGTTGTCAAGTGGCCTGAATAACCTGTTGTTCTGCCAGTACTCAAAGAGATGTGCAGTCCAGCCAACAACTCTTGCTGCCGCGAAGACCGGTGTGAACAGATCAGATGGTATGTTCACTGCAGTGTATAACGGTCCGGAGAAGAAATCTATGTTTGGCCATATTCCTTTGGTTTTGCTGAGCTTTTCCTCCATGAGTTTCTCAGATCTAAGGGCTATTTCCAACAGCCTCTCAATGGTCGGATCTGTTGTTTTTGTCATGAACGTCTTGAGGTAGTTGTAAACAATTTTGGCCCTGGGATCGTATGCCTTGTAAACACGGTGGCCAAAGCCCATTATTCTCTGCTTCCCTGCAAGAGCATCCTCAATATATGTTTCTGTGTTGTCTGGGCTACCTATAGCCCTCATCATGTTAAGGGCAGCCTCATCTGCTCCTCCGTGAAGAGGCCCTCTCAGTGTCGATATGCCTGCCACAACTGATGCATATACATCGGCAAGTGTTGATCCGGTGACAAGCGTGGAAAATGTTGATGCGTTGCTTCCATGCTCTGCGTGAAGCATGAACATAAGATCCATCAGCTTCGCTGATTCGATGTCCGGTTCCACACCATTCAGCATGTAAAGGAAGTTTGCTGCATGGGGAAGAGTTGATGATGGTGCGAGAAAAGGTTTTCCTCTCTTGTATCTGCCAATCATTGCCACTATTGTGGGAAGTTTGGCGGTTAGCTTTATTGCCCTTTCCAGGTTTGTCTCAACGCTTTTGTCATCCATATCAACGTCAAAAGCAGGAAGGGCTGAAACACAGGTCCTGAGAACATCATTGGGGTGCATTCTACCGGTAAAGGTCCTGATTATGTCCGCAACCGCCTCCGGCACCTCTCTCTCTGAAATCAGTTTTTTCCTGAAAGTTTCAAGTTCCTTCTTCTTTGGAAGACTACCGTAAAGAAGAAGATAAGCAACTTCTTCATAATTTGATTTCTCTGCAAGGGTTTCAATCGGGTACCCCCTGTACCAGAGTTTTCCATGTGCTCCGTCAATCTGGCAGAGTGTGGTGTTTGCTATGTATATTCCTTCAAGTCCTTTGCTTATTGTTACGTTGTTATCTGTCATGCTACAGGTACTGTTTCCACATAATTATATGTTTACTTCGATCATGTTATCAATCACAATACAAATGATTATGGTCAAGGTACTTCCAAATTTTAGGTTCTTGTTATACCAAGGATGGTTAACCTTCCTTTCACTGAAATCAATGTTGGAACCTGATCAATTTTTCCGGTAACAGTATTGTACATCCTTTGCATTAACCTGTATGAAAATTGCATTACCTGAAACCGGTGGAATTGTAAGTGGTCCAGGGGAGGCTAAAATGGTTCGCATATATGAGACTGAGCCTTCAATATCTATGATCGAACAGTATGAAAACCCCGCAATGACTGCGCCATCTGCGAGAGGAATCTGGATGCTGAGATCTGCACTTGACAGAGGGGCATCTATAATGATAGTATCAGGGATCGGTTCACACGCATTTGATTTCCTGGATGGAAAAGGCGACCTGTATATAGCCGCGGGCATGAGTGTGGAGGATGCTGTTGAGAACTTCACTCTTGGAAAACTGCCAAAGCTTGAACATCCAAATCACGAATCCGGTCACCACCACGATCATGATCAATAGAATGATATGTTGAGGCTGCGCATTACCTCATCATTTTTGTTTTATCCGATCAATGGACTTTTTCTCAATAATATTCTCCGGTTCCTCTAAATGTGGCACAACCGAACCGGGAAGATCTAATTTGATCTTTTCATGTAAGCTGTGGTGTGTTTTCAGGCATAATCTCCATTAGCTGTCAATATTATTTATTCAAATTCCTAGACAGTTATTGGCAATATTTTTCACATATGGCTGGAATGTGCATGCAATTGGACTGTTCACCTGAAAGTAATAGAAGCAGAACAATATCTATGTGTGTTAATAAAAAAGGGTAGTTTCCCTGTATCCCCTTAACGTATTCGGTAAATTTATTCAAAAGATGAGCAATCAGGGTCAGGAAATGGATTTAAATTTTGCAGTCTTGTTCGCAGCACTGGGCATAACACTACTTGAAATGTCCGAGGCATCCGCAGTTGGAATCGCACTGCATGCAGATTCCGGAAACCTGCTTCCATACTATGCGGTTGCACTTGGTGTTACCACTATTATGATCCCTGCAGCCGTTGCAGGGGACTTCATAGCATATTTCCCAATATTCTATGTCAGGATATTCTCAGCAACACTCCTCCTTTATTTCGGAATAAGACTCATGAAAAGCGCAAGAAGGTCCATGAAGTTCCAGAGGATAGGATTCCCCACCTCGAAACATGACGATTCCGGCAAAAGCATAGCGGC
>JAJYYD010000153.1 GCA_021801305.1 Thermoplasmata archaeon | reverse complement strand
CCTGTGCTTCCGTTTACAATATCTCTCACAGAATCAATCCTGACTCGAGACGATCCTGACACAATGAGGATTTTCTTGCCACGCAACTCCTTTCCATAGAATGATCTGGCAACATAATCTATCACCTGGTCGTTCCCGGAAAGCTTTGCCTTGTCACTTTCCATTCCGGGGGGAACTACCAGTACGCCGCTGCTCTCCAGTGTTTCAATATTCTTCCTGTTCATGGGAGTCTCCATCATTGCCTTATGCATTGCCGGAGCAATGACCACGGGATTTCCATTTCCCAACGCGAATGAGAATGAAAGTGATACTGTGTCATCAGAGATTCCATTGGCCATTTTGCCAATCAGGTCATATGATGCAGGGGAAACAAGGAAAGAAGTGTTTCCAGGGTCATGCTGAAACAGGGAGATGTGCTCTATTCTTCCTGAGATCTCAGTAACCACAGGATTCTCCGAAGCCCATTCCATTACTTTTGGGCTTATCATATCCTGGGAATTTTTGGTCATTATCACTGATACACTTGCACCTTCCCTCCTCAGGTCCCTTATCAGGTCGGGTATCCTGTAAACGGAAATGCTTGCTCCCGTCCCAACAATCACTGTCTTTCCGCTTAACATATTTTCGAACCTTGACGGATCAGGGATTTCAATCAAGGCTACCCCTCTCTGTATAAATTCCAGGAACCTGTTGCCTGGGCACAGAGGATTCCGTTTCCATCCAGAACATCAACATTCGAGAAACCGATATTTTTCCCTATCTTCGATGCGGCTGACCTGAAGAGGACAGGTCCTTTCCTTATGGGCCTGAGGAAATTTGTGGACATGTTGATCGTAACTTCATTGATCACTCCCTTGCTGGAAAACATCACAAGTCCTCCTGCTGCATCACAAATGGCCATGACAGCTCCTCCGTTCATTATGTCTCCAACCCTCATAACGTCGGGAGTTAACTCCACAAGAAGTTCCAGTTTTCCCTCTTCAACTGTTTTGACCTTGATATTGAAGCCCTTGAGGAATCCATCCATGCTTATGACGCTGTCAAGGGTAATTCTATCCATTTCCATGGATAGAAAGTATATTGCAAGATTAAAGTCTTCCCATCTACTATCTGTATCAAGAAATGCATTTACTTACGGAAATTAATTTAAAAAACTACAGATATGGTAAATCTATTCTTTTTAAATTCTAACGAAAAGTCACTTTCAAACCTTTTAAATTCAATTGATCAGAAAAATAGGAGAAGAAAAATGATTTAAGCAATTAAGACATTATTAGCTATGGAAGCTAATTCCGACCAATTGAACAGGATCCATGAAATGCTGAAGGTACTTGGCCTTTCTTCATATGAGGCACAAGGTTTTGCAGCACTGGTATACCATGGTGTGGCAAATGCAGATACGGTTGCGGATACTGCCAAAATTCCAAGAACATCTGCTTACAAAGTAATGGAATCACTGGTCGAAAAGGGCTTTGCCAAGGAGACAGAGGGACGGCCAAGGATGTTCAAGCCCGAAAACATGGGAAAGATCAAGGCAGAATATGAACAGAAGCTTGATGATCTGTTCAAGAACCTGAGGGAACTTCAGGACATGCTGCCGTCCAAGGGCGAACCACAGCTTGTTTACACAATTTACGGCACTCAGAAGGTTATGGGAAAGCTCTCAGAAATGTTCAACCTGACTGAAAGCGAGATCTTCATATGCACCCCCAAGGTCAGGGAGATAAGGACTGAGCTCAGGAAGAATATAGAGAATGCCATAAAGAGGGGAGTAAAGGTTGTTTTTGTCACTCCTCCCAATAAGAGGGTCCCTTCGAACACTACCGTTTACAGGAAGGACGGCCTTATTGCAACAGATGTTGTCAGTGACCAGACAAGGGCACTTCTTGCAGGCCCGGAGCTTGATGCGTGCGGATACACCGATAATCCAGCTCTTGCTTTACACGTATATCAATTCATAAATATGATGATTAACGGCGGAATCTGAAAGGTGTTTTGATTATGGCTAAAAAACTTACAGATGAATTACTTCTGGGGGGACATGTTTCCACTTCAGGCGGAATATACAAATCCCCGGACCGGGCTAATGTTTTTTCATTCAGGACCTACCAGATATTCTCAAAGAACCAGATGCAATGGAAAGCGAAAGAACTGGATAACGGGGATGTTGAGAAATTCCAGGATTCCAACAGGCAGCACAACATGAACAAGATCATGGTGCATGCTTCCTACCTCCTGAATATGTGCACATCAAAGCCTGACCTGAGGGAAAAGGTCATGGAGGCATTTTCAATAGAAATTGCAAGGACGGACAGACTTGGCATTGACTATCTGACCTTCCATCCAGGGTCAGCTTCAGGCATTACGGAAAAAGAGGCAATATCTAATCTTGTAGACAACATGAACAAAGTCATAAAACCGGAACAGAAATGCACAATTCTGATGGAGATTTCTGCCGGCCAGGGGAGCACTGTCGGGCATACCTTTGAGGAACTGGCTGCAGTAATGGACGGTATACAGGAGAAGAATAAAGTTGCAATATGCATGGACACATGCCATACCTGGGCTGCAGGATATGACATAAAAACACCTGAGGGGTACGGGGAGACCATGGACAGGTTCAATTCAACCCTGGGAATTGGAAAACTAAAGGGGTTTCATCTTAACGATTCAAAAAAAGGGAGAGGAAGCAGAGTTGACAGGCACGAGCAGATCGGCCTGGGAACACTGGGGCTGGATGGGATTTCCAATTTTGTGAACGACCGAAGGTTTCGGGATGTTCCCATGATCCTTGAAACACCAAAGGGCGAAGAGGGTTACGGGCAGGATATTGAAAATATCTCAAAAATTATCAGGATTGATGAGTAATTGGATATCAGGAGTTTCCGGCCAATTATCTACAGTGATCACATAGGGGATGCCGTAGCTCCCCCTTTTGATACAATTTCCAGGCACCAGAAGGAGAGCCTGCTCCGTACGTCATACAATATTACCCACATCACCACACTTAGCAGGGATAATTTCAGGGACGCATCAAAGATACTGAAAAAGTGGATGGAAGACGGCATCTTGAAAAAGATAGACAAAGATTGCATAATTATACATGAACAGGAGTTTTACTCAATGCGGGAGAAACTCACACGGATTGGGGTGATCTCCCTTGTTTCAATTGAGGATGGCTGGGAACACATAAGGCCACATGAAAATACTTTCAGGTGGGCAGTTGATGAGAGAAAGGAACTGATGCGGGAGTGCGGATGCCAGCTTGAACCTATTTTCCTTGCAGTTGCAAGCAACAGTTATGAGAATATCCTTAGAAAAATGATCCAGGATAACACGCCCGACATGGAGTTTGAAGAGCCACTGGGGGTCGTAAACAGATCGTTTTTCATATACGACGCAGATAAAATAAAAAAAATTGAATCAGTTGTAAGGAATGACGACGCTGTTGTTGCCGATGGTCATCACAGGTTTCAGGCCATAAAGGAGCTAATGCAGGAAGAAGGGAATGGGGGTGCAAGCAGGTGGTCTTCAGTATTCGCCTACACCACATCAATATACGACAGGGGATTAATGATATCAGGCATTCACCGCATGATTTCAGCCAGGTACAGTTTCAGCACTGTCCTTGAAAAAATCAGCAGATACTTCAACATAACCATTAAAACAGGATATGCCGATGAAAGTCACATGGCCCTCTATAAGGACAGATTTTACATACTGGTGCCAAAGGATGCGGTTAACCGGGACCTGGGTATTACTGCAGATGATGTTGACGAGTCAAATCCCAGAATAATAAACGATCTCATATTCAGGGAAATGCTCGGAATGAGCGACAAGACAATTGAGGACGAGGTATCTTTCACCCAGGATGAATCTCTTGCCATCAATGCCGTGGACAACCACGAAGCAGAATTTGCAATTCTAATGCCATCATGGAGCAAGGACACCTTCATAAATCTGGCAAGA
>JAJYYD010000086.1 GCA_021801305.1 Thermoplasmata archaeon | reverse complement strand
AGATGGCGGGAAGAATGACATGGAGCAGGGGACGAAAGATGGACTCAATGAATTCAATGGAACAGAACTTTGCAATCGGGGAGGCCATAGCCCATATAAGGTACATGAAGAATTCCGGTGAACTGACCGAGAGGGAAAATAACGGAAAGCTTCAGTACAGATCAACGTGATCCGTCAGAGACTGCTGGCATATTCTTCGGGGAGGTCCTCCTTCATCGCACCAACAAACTCCCTGATATGTTCAGGTGATGATGATTTCGGGATCGGTATGCTGTTTCTCATAAGGTATCTCAACATGACCTGCACCGGGGTTATTCCAAGTTTTTCTGCGGTCCTTTCAATATTCTTGCCAGCCTTCATGTGACCCTGGTTCAGGGGTGAATACGCCATGATATGTACGGAATTTTTACGGCAGAAATCCAGGTTGTCCTTTTCCACTGATCTGTTTGACATATTGTATTCAAGCTGGTTCACTACAATATCATATTTCCTTGTGGAATCAATTGCCTCCTGAAGGAGTTTGTTGCTGAAATTGCTGACTCCAATGTTCCGTATTATTCCCTGATCCACAAGTTCCTCCATTGCTGATATGGTCTCGCCTATTGGAATGCTGGGGCTGGGCCAGTGGATAAGGTAGAGGTCAATATACCCGGAATCAAGCCTCTTTAGGCTGTTTTTTGCCGACCTGATAAGGTCATCATGCCTCAGGTGGTCATTCCATACCTTCGTCACTATGAAAAGATCGTCCCGTGGAAAACCGGAGATGGCCTTCCCAACCAGTTCCTCGGAATGGCCGTCACCATACATCTCTGCCGTGTCTATGAGCGTTATTCCATTTTCTATGCCGTATTTCAGTGCAGCTATGTTCCTGCGGTCGTCTGATGTTTCCGGATGTCCCGATCCTCCCATTTTCCAGGTCCCAAGCCCAACCGGCGATATCTTCTTTCCATTTATTTCAGTTATCATATAATTGCCATAACCTGCAGGTTAATGAATATTTATTGTTTTTGGAATACGGGATGATAAAAACAAACTTTATGCAAATTTAAATAGGAACTGGAAATGCATAAACATGGAGCCCATATTGAAAAAAGTTCTTATTGTGATTCTTTCAGTTGCAGTGGTGGCTCCCACAGCAATTGTTCTTTATCACTTCATGTCGGTATCAGACCAGGCATCAAACCCGCTTGCTTATATCCCTGAGAATTCGACAATGGTAGCTGCAATAAACTATAACGGCACGGAAATGTATGCTTTTTATGCTTCCGGATCTCCTGCGCTGATAATAGAAAATGCCGAAGCGCTCCTGAGCCTGAACACCTCATCCATAACCAGCGTTTCCAACAATTCTAATATTTCATCCTTGACTTCCGGGCTTGGAATAAGCCTGTCCACCTATGGTACTGTTCAGGGATTCCAGGTATATAAGATCAGAATCAACGAAACAGGTTTCAACACAATAAACTCAAAATTGCCTTCATTTGTCTCGGGAATCCTTAAACCGATTGAAAACAATCTTTCCCTTAATCTCTATGCATATAATCCATACGGCCTTTCATTCATTGTGGGTTCTCTTGGTTCACTGAATCACTCCATGAGCGCCTATTCCCGGAATTATAATTTTGCTTCGCACAGTTCATATCTGAACGATTCTTCAAATCTTTCATTCTACGTTTCAGGTGATAACAGCACTATCTTCAGGTCTATAACCGGGAATGTTACACTTGATTCCACGCAGGTTTACTTCAACATGGCTTCAACTAAACTCTATGATATGTTTAATTTTTCCAGGCCTGAAATGAATCTCACCAATTTCAGCGCAGTATGGAATAGCCCGTTGCAGCTTGAAATCAGCTTGCCTGTTGGTCTTGGGAATACGGGCAACATGTTATCGGTACTGAACCTTACAAAAGAAAACCAGAACTATTTTACAATGTTTCCGGATAACTGAAGGCCATGGTGATGAAATGATTTCCGGAAGGTGCTTATATTTATGACAAACCGTTTTTCAATAACTTATGGTTACTATTTCAGGAACTATTACCGGTCAAGAAGCTTCTATCTCATGCTCCTGCTGGTTCTGCTGGTATCAGGGTTAATGGTATACCTTTCTTTCAGGTATCTCAACAAGCTGCCGGACTTCATACCGGAGCTAAAGGGAAAAGCAATCTCAACGGGCCTTAAGGAGGAACTGTTCCTGTATATATGGGCATTTGTCCTGTCCGATCTTCCGGTATTTGCAGCAGTTTTCTTCGGTTCACCGGCCATATCAAGCGAGATAGAGAACCGCACAGCCTTCCAGATATTTCCGCTTCCAATTGGAAGAAGCGTCCTGCTTATGGGCAAGTATCTGGCTTCAGTGTCAGTCACCCTTGTTATAACTGCAATTTATATCATAGTGGAGGTAATAACTTACATCATAGTCTTTCCCGGGCAGTTGCCGGTTACCTTTTTCAAATCAATAGGGCTGCTGGCAGTGTTCATATTCTCAATTTCAGCCTTCACTTTTCTTGTGAGCAGCATATTCAAGAAGAACCTTTATGCTTACATTACTGTATTCCTGATATACTTCATAATCTTCTCAGCAATGAATATAGTGTTTGAGCTGATTTACAGCTACAACCCCTTCTTCCTGCTTGACAACGCCGCATCCATTGTGGAGAGGGTTTTCGTGAATGTTAGCACATCCACTTTCGCAGTTAACAACAGTATTGCAGGAGCATCATTCTCATCAATCATGGTGGCGTTGCTCGTGATGATTCTCTATCTTGTGGTTTCAATAGTCATAGCTCTCCTGATCTTTGAAAACAAGGAGGTAAAGTAAATGCCCGGTCTTGATATAATGGGAGTTAGCAAGAATTTTGGATCACTTCAGGCATTGAAGGATATAAACCTCAACGTGGATACACCACAGTGCATAGGGATACTTGGCCCAAATGGGGCCGGGAAGACCACCCTGCTGAAAATCATAACCAACATACTCAAGCCTTCCGAAGGTAAAATACTGGTGAACGGTGTCAACGTGAACCAGAATCCCACAAAGGCTCTGGAGAAAATAGGCGCTCTTGTGGAACAGCCGGAATTCTACCCTTACCTGACAGGAAGGGAGACCATGAAATTTGTGGCAAGGATAAAGGGAATGTCGGTTTCCGGATCCTCAGAAGAAATTGAGAAACTTGCCAGTATCACTGGCATAACAGGGTATCTTGACAGGAAAACCGGTGAATATTCAAGAGGAATGAAGCAAAGGCTGGGTCTTGCGGTTTCTATGATAGGTGACCCGGAAATAATAGTGCTGGATGAACCAACCTTTGGCCTTGATCCCAGAGGAATGAAGGAGATGAGGGATATTCTTATAACACTTAAGGAAGAAAAGAAAAGGATAATCCTGTTCAGCACACACCTAATATCGGAAGCCAGGGAAGTCTGTGACAGGGTGATAATAGTAGATAAGGGCGAAATAAAATTCAATGATGAAATATCAGACATGAGGGGGAACAAAATGAGGATAAGGGGTAGTTTCAACAATATCAAGAATATCCCCGGAGCAAAGGATCTGACCACTAAGGGAAACGAGATAACATTGGAGATGAAGCCAGGGGAAACCAGAAATTCAATCCTCAGGGAATTGATGGAAAATGGTGTAGAAATAGATTCTGTTGAGGGCATGGACCGAATGGAAGAGGTTTATCTTTCCCTGGTCCAGTAATCTGATTTTTTCATCTTTTCAAGTTGCCGGCAGTCCGGAGTTCTGTCCCGATACATAATTCAATAAAACCGCATATACAAGGCTGAAACCATGTGCCTCCCGGGAAATGGAAAAAATAAAATTTCAACTTTGTCCGTCATGGAGCATACATTTATGATCATGTATATCATTGTTTAGGAGATGGCTTCCAATAACGATGACCCACATTACATACTTACTGAGCCCGCAAGCTTCGGCAAAAGCCATGGAATACTCATGCTCACTCCACTGAAGGTTATTTTTAAGCCGGATCCAGGAAACAGGAACAGGCAGGACAGTTT
>JAJYYD010000159.1:1588-4029 GCA_021801305.1 Thermoplasmata archaeon | reverse complement strand
TCGGCAGATTTCCTGAACAGCAGTGTAAGCGGTCCGGGCCACAGATCCCTGATAATTTCAATAACTGATTCAGGAACATTATCAGCAACCGTCCCCAGCATCTCAAGAGAGCTGACATGAACAATCAGGGGGTTATCAGACGGCCTTCCCTTGGCTTCGTATATCCTGCCGCAGGCATGGGAATCAAAGGCGTTGGCTCCGAGCCCGTAAACAGTCTCAGTAGGAAATACAACAAGCCCCCCACTCCTGATTATTTCTGCCCCCTCTCTGATCGCGTCTGGTGCAGGATAAGCTTGATCTGCCCTGATTATTCTGGTATGCACTATGGAACATGGAAGCATGGTTTATAATCAATACTCTCGGGTCCAGATTTAAGGTGTTTTTCATGAAATTCTCTTCCATTCTTAACAAATTTAATTAGGATCATCGACCTTTATATCTGATTGCTTATGGAAACCGACAAATACCATATATTCCTCAGAATCAATGAAAATCTGAGCGAATACGACGGAACAGAAAACATACAGATGAAGGTCAATGATGAAGAAATAGTCCTTAATTCAGTGGATATAAATGTAAAGGAAATATCGGTAAACGGGAAGCCGGTAAAATTCACCATGAACAGCGAAAAGGAGGAACTGGCTCTAGAAGGCAGGTACAGCGGGGAGGTAGATGTTGCAGTCAAATTCAATGCAAAAGTTGGCCAGAGCCTTATGGGAATGTACCAGGCAGGAAGCTCGAAACACAGGATGATAAGCACACAGTTTGAATCCACAGGTGCACGAAGATCATTCCCATGTATTGACGACCCTGGATACAAGGCTGTTTTCTACGTTACACTGACAATTCCTGAAGGACATGAGGCAATATCCAACATGCCGGTTGAAACCACAGAAAAAGATGGCAAATTCCTGAAAGTAACCTTCAAACCGACACCAAGGATGTCAACTTACCTCCTTTATATTGGTGTGGGTAAGTTCACACAGTTTTCAAGAAAATTCCACAATATGGAGATAATACTGGCAGGACCGGAAGGAACACTTGGAGACCCCGACAGGCCAATAAAATTTGCAGAAGAATCCGTGGGATATTACGAGGATTATTTCGGCATAAAATATGCACTACCCAAGATGCATCTCATATCAGTTCCGGAATTCGGGGCTGGTGCAATGGAGAACTGGGGAGCAATCACATTCAGGGAAGTGCTCCTGCTTGTGAACGAGAATACCAGTACCTCCACAATGAGGAGAATCGGTGAAGTCATTGCCCATGAGATTGCACACCAGTGGTTTGGTGATCTTGTGACAATGAAATGGTGGAACGATCTGTGGCTTAACGAGAGCTTTGCAACATTCATGGCGTTCAAGGTCATGGATCATGAACATCCCGAGTGGGATATGTGGGGCGATTTCCTGCTGTCCGAGACAACCGGCGCAATGATGGGGGATTCCCTGGAGCAGTCTCACCCTATCGATGCTGAAGTCAAGGATCCGAACTCTGTTGCACAGATATTTGACGAAATCAGCTACGGGAAAGGCGCAAGCATACTGAGGATGATCGAGGCATATGTCGGCCAGGAGAACTTCAGGAAGGGAATATCCAGATACCTGAAGGATCATTCATATGGGAACGCAAAAGGTTCTGACCTGTGGACTGCAATTGAAAAAGAATCAGGAACCTCGGTAACAAATGTCATGGAGGCATGGATAAAGAGAATGGGATATCCGGTTGTTGAAGTTTCAGGAACGGGCAATAAAATAAAGCTGAAGCAGAAACAGTTCAGGCTGGACGGAACCACAACAGGCCAGATATGGCCAGTTCCGGTAACTGCCCTTGGAAAGAATGGAAAAACA
Source organism: Thermoplasmata archaeon (assembly GCA_021801305.1). Taxonomy (GTDB): domain Archaea; phylum Thermoplasmatota; class Thermoplasmata; order Thermoplasmatales; family Thermoplasmataceae; genus Oxyplasma. Next base: position 2,176 of record JAJYYD010000159.1, on the reverse strand, counting down.
AGCATTCTTCTGGATACGGCATCAAAAGAGGCAGAGGTCGAAGGCTTCATCAAACTGAACGTTGACCAGACCGGCTTCTACAGGGTGAACTACAGCGATGACCTTTTTGCAAACATAAAAGCAAACATGGGTAAGCTGTCAAAATTCGACAGATTTGGAATAATAAGTGATCTGTTTGCCAACACAGTTTCAGGAAACATAACTCTTGCAAAATATCTGGAGAGGATATCTGAATTCTTCTCTGAAACTGAATATATTGTGGTGCAGGAGATTGCTTCAGAGCTTGGAAGCCTTAACAACCTCTTCCATGACAGGAAAGATCTTGCAGAAATCTCAAGGAAATTCTACAGGAACCAGTTAAGCAGACTGGGGGAAAAGAAGAAAGGTGAAGACGGCAACCTGAGCATACTGAGGGGGTCTATTTCAACCTACCTTGCAATCCTTGACCACGATTATGCAAAAGACCTCTCCAGGGATTTCAACAGGTTTGAGGCCCTTGACCCTGATATCAGCGGGGCTGTTGCAATTGCATACGCAGTTTCAACCAATGATCCGGATGCCATAATTGGTAGATTCAAGTCCACTAAA
>JAJYYD010000159.1:0-1578 GCA_021801305.1 Thermoplasmata archaeon | reverse complement strand
CTGACCGGAAAGAACAACCTGGAAAGAGTCATGGACCTCATAAAATCCGGTGAGATGAAAAAACAGGACAGCATCAGATTTTACTTTTCCGTCATTGCCACATGGGAAAACAGGGATTTCGCCCTGGAAAGGCTGGAACAGATTGTAAACGGGCTAGATGAGATATTTGTCGGAACAGGTTACACGAGTTCATACCTCGAGGGTGCCATACCGCTAATAGGGCTGAAAAATAAAACTGGCCTGGATGCCGTAATACCCAAGATAACCAGGTCAACAACCGAAAAGGGAATCAAGAAAGGAAAAGAACTTCTTGCAATATACAGGAAAATGCTGGATAAAAACAAACTTTAGGCCAGCATACCTTTTAAAATTAATCTACAACATTCCTGCAATTCCTCAACTTTTTTTCTGAATTTACTTTCATTTTTCAATACTTTGTTCACAGGTGGAATTCAGTTTGTCCCGGATAGAATGAGGAATACGAATTAGTAGGAATAATTGCCTCTTTAATAGGGGTTCCCTGGAATTTTTCCGGTACTTTAGATCCGATAGGCATCAAAACCACCTGAGTCCTTGGGTAGTTTTGGGGATAGGCCATTTTTATGTCTGTATGGAAGTAATAAAGGTATTGTTGAATGAACGAGATATATTTTTTTCTGAAAAATCTTCCCATGCCTGGAATACCGACAGAATCCGGTGCATTTTCCAGTACCTGTCCAAGTTCAAAGGCATTCAGTGGAATACCGTCAACTTCAGCGTATACATTGTTCTGTGGGTCGAACATTACCCATTTTTTATGTATTTCTGTAAACGATTCAACAACCACATGGCCTGCACCGATCTTTCTGTTCTCCACGTCTGCAGTGCGGAGATAGAGAACTCTCCCTCTTATCCCCGCAGTGCACAGTATGCCATGAAGGAGGATGCTGTACTCAACGCACCTGAATCTATCACCTTCCTTTGCCTCAGTAAGAATTGATACAGGGTCTCCCCTGAGAGGAATGTTCGATCCGCTATGTCTCCATTGTGAATGTACCCATGAGCAGAAAGACTTTGATTTCATGAAGTCATTTTTAATATCAATAAATTTAAGATCAATCCCTGACATGTCTGATAGTTGCTTTAGATATTCACTGTCATATGCACAGAAGTTGAACTCCGGAACGGAAGGGTCTGGGCTTCCTGAGAAATTAAGGGACAATGTAGTTCTATTCTTCAAACATTAATAATCTTATAAAGTTTCACTAAAATAGGCATGATCTAGAAATGCAAAGATTTTCATTGTCCATAGCCTAATGACATGATTGAAAATGGATCCGTACGTTTATGAGATTTATCTTAAAATAGATTCAGAAAAGCTTGAATACGAAGGAAAAACAGATATTGCACTCCCGGAGGCTGAAGAGATCCTGAACCTTGATTCCGTCGATATAGCAATAAAGTCTGTAACCATAGATGGCAAAAAGGCAGAATTCGAAGTCAGGAAGGAATTACTCATAGTACACAACAGGGACCATGGGACGAAGGTGCACATTGAATACAGCGCAAAAATACCTGCATCCCTGAAAGGCATATATT
>JAJYYD010000095.1 GCA_021801305.1 Thermoplasmata archaeon | reverse complement strand
GGGAAGCTTCAATGTCGTTGCGGAGGAAGACGGAAAGATAGTAGGTTATGCTGTGGCGATGCCACTTGACCTTTTTTCTGCGGATATAGAGAGCATTGCCGTCGACCCGGGCTTTCACGGTCATGGCATAGGAACCGTGATTATCACTGAAATCGAGAATGAGATGGTGAGGAGAGGATACCTCCATTCAATACTTGAGGTCAGAGACAGAAACCATGAGGCCATAGGATTCTACAAAAAGAACGGATACACTGTCCTGGACTACCTGCCTACCTTTTACACTGAGGATTTTCGCGGGTCCAGGGGCGCCATCCGGATGCACAAGTTCATGAAGAAGAAAAATGAAGTATAGGTCATATATTTCCCAATGCTTCCTCTACACTGCCCTGAACAGACATGTCGGAAGAAACCAGGATATGCCTCTGTTCCATTGTTCCGTAAAGTGCAGCCACAAGAGGTGATAGCTCACTTATATCCACTTTCTTTCCCCCTGACAATACCTGTATTGACGACTTAATCCTCCCTTCACCAGTGAAATCAAGTGGGGGTATTATGTCAATTATTGTTTTGCCACTGGCAACGGATCCAATTTCCCCGATTTTCTTCCTGATGGATGAAAGTTTTTCAGCACTGTATGCGGTCTTGAGGACTGGTTTGTAGAGCCTTCTTTCCAATATGGACCTAGATATGTAGCCTGCATTCTTGTCCTTAAGCAGTTTATCCATAAGATCATGATCTGTTATTCGGAACGGGTTTCCAATGTCCACTTCCGAGATCTCCAGTGCCTTCTCCAGCATGAGCTGGGCTATTCTTGCGGTCTTGTGAAAATAAACAGAATTGTACATCAGTATGCGGCCTATCAGAAGCGATTCTGCCGCAGGCACTCCCTTTTCCTCAATATAAATGGAGGTGTCGTCGAGTGTGGAGATGTTGAATATTCTTCTATGATCAATATGTCCCATTGCAACCCCGGTGAACAAGGCATCCCGCCTGAGATAGTCCATTTCATCTATGTCAGTTGGTCCACTGATAAGTTTGGAAAGTACCGGATATTCAGAGGATTTGCCACTGATTATTGAAGCAACTTCCTGGGGAGATATGGAGAACTTCTCCAGGATTGCAGGTATTTCAGAATCTCCAAATGGTTCCTTTCCCTGGATTATCCTGCGGGATGCCTCCAGGTGGTCCATGCCTGTCAATTTCTCAAAGTAACTTTCAACACTGTGGCTCATTGCAGGGTGTCCTATATCATGGAGGAGGGCCGAAACCTGAAGAAGTGCTTTATCCTTGATACCGAACGCCTCAGAGGCTTCCGAAGCAAGGTGGTATGTACCCAGTGAATGCTCGAATCTTGTATGGTTTGCTCCCGGAAAAACAAGATAACAGAGGCCTAACTGCCTGACATAACGGAGTCTCTGGAAATAAGGGCTGTCCATCAGGTCAAGTGCAAGATTGTCAACCTTGACCGGTCCGTTTAAAGGATCCTGAATCACCTTGAATTTCTCCATCAATAAACCTCAAAAGACAATTATATTGTAAATACCGGACGCACCTGAATCGGTCCAGATGTCCTGACAGGTGCCCCCTGATTCCTCTCTACCCCGCACCCCTTCAGCATCGATGGTCCAGAATACCGTTGCCCCCTTCCGGTTCTGGCGGATTCTCCTGTCAGATTACCCGATCAGTTTCCTTTGAATCTGACCAGGTAAACCCACGATCCAAAGGGACAGAGTTTCATTGATTCCACAGGGCCTGGCAGAAGTCTGGTTGGCCTCTTCAGGCAGTCGCCCCCGCATATAGACTTCGGGTTACAGAGAGTGCCTGGCTCCCCGGTCTAGTCCGGCTGTTCCTAATGCGTTCCGCTTTATAAAAGATTTTTGACCAGATGGAAAAATCATAAAAAGAGGTCTAAATGGTAAAATATGCCTTCTTTTGATGCGTCTGGCATGAAAATTACATGTTGAGGGCTTCTTTGGCCTCGTCAGTCATCATGCTGGGATTCCATGGAGGTTCCCATACCAGTTCTATGTCCGCAGCCTCAACTCCGGAGATGTTTTCTACAACCCTCTGTGCCTCTGATAGAATCCAGGGCGTGACTGGACAGGTTGGAGCGGTCATGGTCATTTTGATGTAAACTCTGTCACCATTTATCGTAATGTCGTATACCAGTCCGAGATTAACAACATCCATGCCTATTTCAGGGTCAGATACCTGTTTCATCTCTTCCAGTATTTCCTCTTTTGTTACCATAGTTAACATCAAAACATTGATTTTGAATACTTAACTGTTGTGTGTTTATAACCTGACAAAGCTTAGATTTCATGGATTATAGTGAGAATCCAATCCTTCATGGTAATAAATGGGTGCCATTCTTGGGATAATTGCATTTCTAATGGCTTCTGAGACGAGTTCCTGTCTGGTTAGCACATTCCCAGATATTTTTCCAATTATGCCGAATTTAAGATCATTGTCCACTGGCTTGTATATTTCAGTAAAGGCATCCCCTTCACTTTTTCCCCTTTTTATCAATGCAATCATCTCCTCCGGTATTTCAAATCCGCTGCTGTAACCTATGGTAAGCCTGCTTTGCCTGTCGATTATTGCGGCCACATGGACATCATAGTAAATATTGTTGAAACTGTTATAGAAGATGCCTGATTCAACTCCCAGTGAATAGTCATTATCCCTGAGTCCGGCCATCGCCCTAGATGTTGCGAACCTTTCTGTGTCCACGCCAAATGGCTGATCTGTTTCAAGTGAGTATTCTCCAAACTTTTCAACCGTGAAATTCTTCATGACTTTCCTGAATGAATCTCTGGCAGCGGCAACTTTAATGGGGTTGCCGGTCGAGATACTTATCTTCACTGGAGAAACCCGATTGCCGTTCTTCCTGATCTCCTTCCTGTTTATCCTTGTGGAACTTATTGGGAAAAGATCTTCCGCTAGCACTAATGGGACAACTTCTATGGAAAGAGGTTTAAGCCCATTTTTTTGCCTAGTTTGATTAATACCACCAATATTCCCGGCAGTTTCCTGTGAAACAACAAGTATGTCCAGGTCAGGAGAGGAAACAAGTGCACCTTCCCTGGTTTCAAGAGGTTTTATGACATAGGGCTTATTGAATGAATCCATGAATTTCTTCAGTACCTGCTCTCTCTTCATGTAGGATCTTACCCTGTAAATTTTGTGTTTCCTGACGTACTCATCAGTAGTTAGACCAAGAACCACAAAATCACCTACTTCGAATGCCCTCTGGATAAGTGCCTGATGCCCTTTGTGAAGTATTGAAAATGAACCACCCAATACCGCTATCACAACCCCAGATCACTGACTGCATTAAGAATTATCTGGTTATTATGGAATAATCGTGAAAACCATTTCCTGAACAGCTTAATTCTTTCATCTACTCATTTGGTAAATTGGAAAATATGATGGATAAGTCATCAAAATGGCCAATCATAAACTGAACTTGCTGCAATGTATATGACAGAAATCCCCGAAGACTGTACCCCTTCAACTTCTCCATGGACCAGTACTTTTTCCCCCACTGCAGGAAGTGTTCCATTCCACAGGACAAACACGTTTGAAGAGCTCTGGTTTACGGTAAACCCGCTGAACCCAAGGAAACTGGTTCTGCTCTGCACGGTAGCATAAACATATGAGTCCTCTCCTACCTTGAGAGAGGATACGTTAGTGGAAGCAAATATGGGAAAGACTGCATATGCCACAACGGCAACCACAATGACTATAGCGACTGCAACTAATGTTTTCTTCATTGAAGTATTCCTTCGTCTTTCATCAATGTATAGTATTTAATAGTTGTTCATGGGCTTTTTCCCTCCCACATAAGGAGATATTGCCCAAGGTAATCCACCACACAGGTTTTGGTTGTGTCGTTTTTATCACTTCTTTGCTGGTCTTGAAAGAGCCTGGACAATGTATCATCCATACATATCATTTAACGAACAATTTTGAACAATACAGGTGAAACCATTGACCCTTGGATATTTTTGTATATTGCCTACAAAATTAAGG
>JAJYYD010000132.1 GCA_021801305.1 Thermoplasmata archaeon | reverse complement strand
GTAAGCGCCCCATCGTTCAGTTACACTGATATTTCAGGCTTTAACGTAAAGAACATTTATCCTTCAGTGTCATATGCAGATCACAACAACACATATTCGGCAGTTGCAACCAACTCCACAGGAGGCGTAATTGTATTCACACCTCATGCCGAGGCATTCCCGCTGACAGATTATTCACCTATGACACAGAGCGAATTGCAATCACTGGTATTTTCAGGGACATCTGAGATACTTGGATTCCTTATACCTATTCTTGCAGTATTTGCAGCTTACCTCACATACGGTAAGGACAGGACAAGCGGTGTGCTTGAATCTGTTCTGAAGAGACCTGTAACAAGAGGGAGCCTCATTGCATCAAGATTCACATCCAATGCCATATCAATCTTCATTGCAGTAGGATTTTCCATGATCTTTTCCGACCTGATCATAAACCACTATTTTGGAATGTATCTTTCCACTTCGTTCAGTCTCTACTTTGTCTGGACTTACCTGGTGGAAGGTGTGGCCTTCCTTGCCATAGTTTACATGTTCTCACACATTGCAAAATCACAGGGAGCAGTGCTTGGAGCAGCAATAGGAATATTTGTTGTGATGGATCTCTTCTGGTCAATAATACCTATAGCAATACTTTCAGCTTTAAAAGTGTCTTCCAGCAGCACCACTTATGTGTATGGAACCATAGCATTCAACTATGCCAGCCCATCCGGTTACTCCTCACTCGTTCAAACAATGTTTACAGATAAAATTGGCCTTATATCGTCACAGACAATTGTCCCGGCAGACTTCGGGATAACTGCGCCTATTCTGATAATTGCAGGTATCCTCTGGATGATAATTCCATTCACCATAGCATTTGCCCTGGCGAAATACAGGGATTAATTTTATATCTGCATTTTTTAATATTTTTTTATCATTATTTATTTTTGACATCCACAGACATATGACATCCTTGTGTTTATCAGTAAATCAAATCCGGACAAGACGTCTGTGATATGATTAGCATGGCAGCAGAGCATGCAATGTTTTTTTCCAATATCAATGGAGATAGGGTAATAACCGGTTCTAAAAAATGAATAGAAGCAGGGGTGATTCTTTTCTCGTGCTAATTTTCATCCCCCATATTACGATAGGTAAATTCGCGGTCGAAAATTTTAAAATAAGTTTTCACAAAGTGTTTTCCAATAGTACAATTTGCCATGGATTGATAAAAGTCTTTCCATAATGAACAGTCTTAATCTTTTTGCCTGAATGAACATAGAACAATGTACCTGAAGTGATATAAACCCCAGAGAATAATTGAAATCATATGGCTGTCTGTTTTTTGTATTAATTTGGCTGATGGTATAATGAATTACTCATAAAAAAATGGGATGAAAAGAATTTTCAGGCCGGAGCAGCCCTGACAGAAACATTTTTTATTGTGTTGCTGAGCTTGCTTATGCCCCTGGTAATCTCCTCATCCTCCGAGAAAGTAAAGTTGAGCCTCATGCTGCTTGTATGACTCCCATCCGGCGAAAATGCAAGGCCGCTGACATAGCCAACACCGTTTTCAATTGAAGTCTTGAGCATTTCGCTGGTGTTGATCTTCCTGTCCAGTGTTGCCCATATGAACATCCCACCATCCGGCCTTGACCAGGTGGAGTTCTTGGGGAAATAGTCTTCCAGTGCCTTGAGCATAATGTTTCTCTTCTTCCTGTAAAGTTCCACCGTCTTTGGAACCTGCTTGTATATTACGCCTTTTTTCAGGTATTCATATGCGACATACTGCGAGAATGTACTAGATGATAGGTCAAGTGCCTGTTTCAGGAGGTTAAGCTTTGACACAACGCTTTCTGGACCTATGGTATAACCAATTCTCAGACCAGGACACATAACCTTTGAAAATGTCCCGAGATAAATCACGTTTTCGCCTGATTCGTCCATGCTTTTCAGGCTGGGCAACTTTTCACCTGAATAACGCAGCTCACCATATGGGTTGTCTTCAACCAATGGAACCTGATACTTTTCTGACAATTCGATCAGGTGCTTTCTCCTTTCAAGACTCAATGTGTGGCCTGTTGGGTTCTGGTAATTTGGGATTACGTATATGAATCTTGGAAGATCTGATCCGGACTTTAACAATTTGAGCTTATCTTCCACTTTTTGAGTTATGATTCCTTCGCTGTCCATTTCAATTGGAATCATTTTTCCTGCATTTGCATTGAAAGCTGAGATTGCTCCCACGTATGTTGGCGATTCAACCATTACGCCATCTGAATGATTCAGGAATATTTTTCCCAATTCATAAAGACCCTGCTGTGATCCAGAAGTTACAATGATGTTTTTTTCATCAGTCTTGATTTTCTCTGTTTTCAGTACCATTTTACTGATTTCTGTCCTCAATTCAGGCAATCCGCCGGTATTACCGTACTGAAGAGCATATTTTCCGCTTACATCAAGAACTTCATCGACTATTTCCCTGATCTCTTTCATTGGGAATGAAAGAGGATTCGGCATCCCTCCGCCGAAAGAAATGAAATCAGGCATAGAAGCATACTTCAGCAGTTCCCTTATTTCTGATGGTTTCATATACCCCATCATTTCAGAAAAATTGTATTTCATAAGAATCACTGAACTAACATGACCAGAATACATATAAACTTAAGCTGATACATATTAGCTCTGCTACTGATTCGCAGGACATCGGGAAAATTCGCCCTCTATGAAAAAATATAATATATAGGTACCAATCAAAGAGCGATGGATACTGATCGTCTGACGTGGAAAGTTAGCATTGTCGGGCCGACAGGCTCCGGTAAAAGTTCACTTATTTCAAGAATAGTTTATGATTCAGACAATCCAGCAAGTACACAGAAGATGATCCTAAGAAAACGTATATCTGTGCCATATAATGGGGGTTCCAGGAACGTGGATTTCCTTTTTCAGGAGCTGGAAGAAGCCAAGAACGCCGAGAAATTCCTGATGGGATCTACTGCGATTCTCGTGACTGCCGATATCACTTCCAAGGATTCCCTGAGTTATTCTGAAGACATATTGAAATTTATCAGCAGGTTTGAACGAAAACCTCTTGTTGTACTCCTGGGCACAAAGATGGACCTGAGATATGAAGCAGTTGTATGGCAGGATGAACTTGACAATCTTGCAAAAAAGTATGGAGCGCTGAGCTTCCTGGTAACAGCCAAGAACTCAAACGAGGTGCCAAAGGTGCTTGAACAGATTTCGTCAAGGCTTTTAGAAAAAGTTGCTTCCAAGAGGAAATAGGATGGTCGGTGCCATTTGTTCGGGCATTTTTTTTAACATAACCGGCAACAAAAGCCCATCTTTTCTGCAGAACCATTACAAACTTGGGAAGATCGTGGATGGATCCCTGATGCTGAACAATTTCGAGTGTATTTTCCTTTATTACAAGAACAGGATCGATCCAGTAAATCCTGTTTACAGGAAGTCCATGAACCTTCTAAAAGAACTCCTCCGGGACGAGGGTGAAACTGAGCTTTACATTGTTTATGAAACCCTGAAAATTCGTGGATATTATGTAAAAAGGGAAAACAACATGCTGTTTGCCAGAAAATCACCACATGGAAATTATACAGGACCAATAATTGTAAAGAGAGAAAACAGCATAACCGATTTTTCCTACCTTTACTCCAATACCCCCGCCTACTATTTCACTATTGATGAAGATGGAGACATTACTGCTTTCCTTGTCACGGCGGAAGAAATGACAGGCCTGGGCATGGAGACAATACCGGATGACATCACCACTGAAAGGGTTGGAGGCAGGGTTGTAACGGACAGCCAGGACATCCCTGACTGGTACGGTCAGCACTTCAAGGACCTGAGAATTTTGAGCGATTTTGAGTCTGGTTATCACAAACCCGATTCCATTGCAGGATCACTAAACAGGGTTTACAGCGATCTTATTGACAGGAGATTCATAGTCAAGAGCGGATTCAAGTACGGAGCCCATTTTCGTGCGTATGTTGAGAATATCCAGGACCACGCCGAATTCCTTGTTCACTATCTTGAAGGTCCGGAG
>JAJYYD010000156.1 GCA_021801305.1 Thermoplasmata archaeon | reverse complement strand
CATGCTGGACCCATATATTCTCATGGCCAGCCTCTTATTCTGGATCGCATTGCTTTTTGTACTTGCTATGTTTCTTGTAAAGAGGATCAGGCCAAGATCCATCGAAGAAGGAAGGCAGGTATGAACCCGGATGAACTCTCAGCACTTTCTGAACACCTGAAATGCGTTGGAACAAAGGCGGTCAGCCTCGACAGGTATCTTCAGAGAAGGGCATGGGGAATCTACTATTCAATATGGGCATTTTCCATATTTCTCTTCATTTTCCTATCCTACCCGGTTGATTTCATAAGACAGTTTTATGCCCAGATCATTGTTTACATAGCATCATACGTTCTAATAGTGGTTTTTGCCTCATATTTCTCAGGACTGGTATTTTCAAGGGCCAAAAGGCTGGCCAGCCTGCAGAGGGACCTTTCCGATCCTGACGACTGGAGTCCGAAGAAAAACTCCCTGATCGGTATTATGCTGTTTATTTTGTTAATAGCTGCAATAAGCCTTATCAGTTCCGGTCTGTTAAGAACATTCCTGGGTATTTTGCTGGAAGTTACATTCCTGGCTTTCATTGATCTCTACGTGTACAGCATGATTAAAAGGTCGCTGGGAAAGATTCCCCTCGAGGGTTGGGTGGCCGTTTCTGTGTTTATGTTCAGCGACATTGGAAGCGCCCTAACAGTAATCATATTCAGGAGCCCGGAGTATTTTGTATACTTCTGGATCCCAACAGTGGTCGCATGGTTTCTGTCATCAATATACTCCCTGTATCATGCAAGGGACGAATTGATTGATCATGAAGGCCTGCAGGAGTGTAATTGATCTTGACGGGAGAGTCCGTGGACGCAGGGAGCAATGATTCGAACCGCCTGAACGATCTACTGGAGACACTGGGCAAACAGTTGAATGAGCCAGTGATGAAGTCAACAGCAAGGCTTATAATAGTAATATCCCTGGCAATCAACAGGAAACTTTCGTTTACTGATCTCCTTACGATAACTTCACTGGGAAAGGGGAGCCTGAGCAACCACCTTGAAAAACTTCAAAATAACGGACTCATAAAAATCAAAACAGTATTCAGGCAAAACGGCCCAAGAATATCCATCGAAATCACTGAAAACGGAATGGAAGCCTACAGGAACTATTCAACATTGTTACGGGAACTTACCAGTTTAAAATGAAAAGTTACTGTCGCTATTGCAAAATGGGAAATATCACATCAGGTTGTTTTTCAATAATATGTAAAAAAATGGGTTGGGTTAGGATTAATCGTCCCCGCCATCGCCGCCTGGTGAAGGTGGAGCACCGCCAGGGCCTCTTCCGCCTTTTGTGGCTATAACGTCATCGATTCTCAGTATCATGACTGCAGCTTCAGTTGCAGCTTCTATTGCCTGTTTCCCAACCCTGATTGGCTCAATGACGCCTATCTTCTCCATATCATCAACATCGCCGGTGTACACGTTGACTCCATATGTTTTGTGTCCCTTTGCGTGTTCGCTCCGTATTTTTATGAGGATATCTATTGCGTCAAGGCCTGCGTTCTCCGAAAGGGCTCTGGGTATTTCTTCCAGGGCATTTGCGAACTTTTCAATGGCAAGCTGCTGTCTTCCGCCTATCTTGGAGGCATATTCCCTGATCTTCATTGATATCTCCGCTGCCGATGATCCTCCACCGCTTACATATGCGCCATCTTCAACGGCTGCTGCAACAACATGCAGTGAGTCAGTTATGGACCTGTCTATCTCATCAACGACGTGCTCTGTTCCGCCCCTGACAAGGATGCTTACTGCCTTCGGGTTCTTGCAGCCTGTTACAAATGTCATGTAATCGTCGCCGATTTTTACCTGCTCAACCTGGGCAGCCTTCCCAAGGTCCTGTGCTGAAATCTCATCTATGGATGAAGCAATAACTGCCCCTGTTGCCTTAGATAGTTTCTCTATGTCGCTCTTTTTTACTCTCCTGACTGCATATATGCCTTCCTTTGCCAGATAGTGCTGTGCAAGATCATCTATTCCCTTCTGGGTTATGAGGACATTTGCGCCTGTATCCTTGATTTTCCTGACCATTTCTTTCAGGACGCCCTCTTCCTGTGAAAGGAACCTCTGTATCATTGCGGGGTCGTCAATTCTTATGTTTGTGTCAAATTCGGGTTTCTTGATCTCGAGTGCTGCATTGAGAAGCGCAATCTTAGCGTCCTTCACAAAGTCGCTCATTCCGGGGTGAACCTTTTCCTTGTCTACTATGATTCCGGATATCAGCTGGGTCTCGTCAATGTCCCCACCCTGTTTCTTCACAATCTGAATGTCGTCAAAGTCAACATGGTATTTTCCCTCAACTTCTTCAGCAACTGCCTTTATGGCCTCAAATGAAATCTCTGCAAGTTTTTCCTTGCTTGATGATGCGCTCTTGCTGCTGAGTGAGGTCTGGGCCATCTTCATCAGCAGTTCCTTGTCGGTGTGCTTTACGGGTTTTGATATGTCATCCAGTATCTTTTTTGCCTGTTTTGCAGCCATTCTGTATCCTTCGGATATCACAGTTGGGTGTACATTCTGGCTGAGGAGGCTTTCAGCTTCCTGGAGCAGTCCGCCAGCTATGATTACTGCAGTGGTTGTTCCATCTCCAACAAAGGAGTCCTGTGTCTTTGAAACTTCCACCATCATTTTGGCTGCGGGGTGTTCAACATCCATCTCCTTGAGAATGGTCACACCATCGTTTGTAATAACAATATCCCCAAGTGAATCTACCAGCATCTTGTCCATTCCCCTCGGGCCAAGACTTGATCTGACCGCCTGGGCAATACCTTTTGCTGCGTCTATGTTATTTTTCATAGCGTCTTTTCCGGTTTCTCTCTTGGTACCTTCCTTTAATATGAAAATTGGTTGTCCGCCTATCATTTTACCTCAGTCAAGTAAAAATAAACTTCTATATAACCATTTCTAATCCATGGAACTTTTAAATATTTTAAAAATAGCGTATTGCCGCTAAAATTGGCATATGGCTTACTGGCAATGAATTGCCGGAATGAATAATAAAAAAGATTAAGGCTGATGAACTTTTTAATCCCCTGGGATATCACTGATGTATGTTGGAGATAGATACATATCAGCAGGACGGAAAAGTTTTCCAGTTTATGAAGATGCCTATGCAGAAGGCTCCCTTGCTTGTTCTCAAGGGAGAGAAGGGCTATGTCATGTGCGGATACCTGAATCTGGAAGCAGCGGAAAAACTCGGGGATGTTGCAGTAAGAGTTACAGGAGTGAACACGCTTGAAGACGTTCTGTCGAAAGAGGTTGCCGGAGTTACAACCGGGGCAAAGGCGGCGGGCATAAATCCTGGTGATAAGGTAAAGGATATACTGGGAAAACTTGCATAATTGGTGGAAACTACGCCTGAGGATATTTTGAACAGGACAGATGCTGCAGTTGGAATAATTTACAGCAAGGGCGAAATAATACTAATCAAAAGAATGGAAAGGGAAGACGATCCATGGACAGGCCAGATAGCTCTTCCCGGTGGTTTCTCAAAACCTGGAGAACTACCTCAGGATACTGTGATCAGGGAAGTCATGGAAGAGGTTAACATGGGCTTCAGCAAGGAATACATCCATGCAGAACTGGAATCAAGATCACCCAACAGGGCAGGCTGGGTAAAAGTGCATCCGTTTGTTATAAAAGCGGAATCCCTGACAGGTTATTCCGCCGGACCGGAAGTATCCGAGGTCAGAAAAGTGAAGCTTGGCAGCAGGGTTGCATCAAGGACCGAATCAGGCTACGAATCTTTTCTCTTTCAGGACTGGACAGTATGGGGGCTAACTTACCGCATTCTCCTGGATTTTATTGCTTTCGAAAACAGGCTGTTCTGACTTTATGCTTAAACGGCAACTGCCATATTCAAGTCAAAGGGAACAGAAAACTGAAAATACTCATTATCTAAGATGAGGATCAGGTGCCAAATGTCAGGATCAGAATATCCTGATCCCTTCGTAGTCATAATTCACCCTTATGACAAGATCAGAAAAGGTCATCATCTCTTTCTGTAGGCTTTCTATTTCTCCCTTCCTGGCAATCATCAGTATAA
>JAJYYD010000121.1 GCA_021801305.1 Thermoplasmata archaeon | reverse complement strand
AATGGGGCTGACCGGGTTTGAACCGGTGACCTCCCGGTTATCAGCCGGGTGCTCAAACCATGCTAAGCTACAGCCCCTCTCCATAAATGGATTTCCATAAATTATTGCGCTTATAATAAACGTTTCGCACTGGACGTGCTTTTCAGATATAATTTCAGCAATCAGGCGTAATTCATTTCAGAAAGGTCCCTGCAGACAGCGCATATTTCGTTTGCAGTAGGAGAACCACAAATAGTGCATTTTCCAAGTTCCTCATGCTTGACGGAATTGGATAGAATGGGTTTCAGCTCATCATGGAACTTCACGAGGGCATGTCTTGTTCCGGGTGATTCCTCCTCCAGATCAGCTATAATCTGCCGGAACCTGTTCCTCTGGGCCCTGCCGTAAAATGGGCACCATCCGGAATCGAACTTTATCCCGTTAACGACAGCATAAAGCATGACCTCATTTTCCGGTATTTTTCTCAGGGGAAGGATCCTTGGCACAAGAGTCTCCCTGATAAAATCGTGTGGTGCCATTCGTGCAAGCCTTTTGATATCGCCTTTAACAACATTCATAAGAATTGACTGGGCGTAATCGTCCAGGTTGATTCCAAGAGCCACGTAGTCAGAGAAATTCAACCTGGATATCTTGTTCATGAGATTTCTCCTCATGGGCCCACAGTGAGAACATGGTATTGTATTAGTCCTGTCTTCCTCCACAATCTCCTCAAGCCTCCTCCCATAATTGTCCGAAAATGATATGACATGATGTTCCAGGCCCAGGTCACTGCAGAGATCTCTTGCCTTTTCCAGTCCTGAATCCCTGTATCCGGATATCCCCTCGTCAACAGTGAATGGAAAAAGCTTTATTTTCCTGTCTTTTCCAAATATCTTGTTGAGCAGGTACAGGGTGACTGAACTGTCCTTTCCACCAGAAATAGCAACTGATATGGTCATGGGTTTGCCGGACCGTTTCAGCTGTTCCCTGATCTCCTTCTTTACCCTTTTCTCCACAAACTGGTTAAAATGAGTTTTGCATAGGCTGGATCCAGTGTACCTGACCTCATATATTGCTTTTTCATTGCATTTTGAACACTGCATGTATTTATTACCCTGTGTTAATTGAGTATTTTGATTAGATATTAAAACAAGACTGTAATTGGCTGTAATATAAGGGTGGTGAGAAGTATATGGAAATTAAATGGGAATCCGGGGATATAAAGGAAAACAGGTACGAAATATTGCTCATGGGGGTATTCGAGAAGGAAACGTCCAAAGTCAAGTCAAAAATTCTCAAGTCATACGGTTTCAGCAAATACTCTGAGAAGCTGAAATTCACATATGAGGTGAAGCAGACTGCATTCATAAATGGGGAGAAGGATAGTCCTAACCTGTTCTTGATAGGCCTGGGCGACAAGACAAAATTTAATGACGAAATGATGAGGATAAGGTTCTCACACGCCATTTCAAAAATAAAGAAGATGAGAATGTCCTCAATATTGATCATTCCACCAGAAAAATCAGATGCTCAACATGAGGCTTATGAACTTGCTTACATGGCACTCATGACTGATTACGACTTCAACAGATTCAAGTCAAAAAAGGACGACAGCATAGAGAAAGTTGGCATCTTCAGTGCAACAGATGTTTCTGAAAGCATCAGGCTTGGGACAATTATCGGGGAGGCTTCCAACCTGACCAAGGACCTTGCGAATCTGCCATCTTCAATAGGCACTCCTACACACTTTGAGAAGACGGCAAGAGGATTCAGCGGAGTGGACCTGAAAGTGTTCGGGAGGGAAGATTTCCTTAAGCTTGGGATGGGGGGAATAGAAGCGGTATCCAGGGCTGCAAGAGAACCGGCAAAAATGCTTGTAATGGAATATAAAGGTTCAGATCAGCCACCTGTCCTCATTGTGGGCAAGGGCATAACATTCGACAGCGGAGGCATATCAATCAAGTCATCGGAGGGCCTGGAAGAGATGAAATTTGACAAATGCGGTGCATCTGCGGTACTTGGATCAATGTACGCAATATCCAGGGCAGGGCTCAAGGTCCATGTGGTGGGAATAACACCCCTGACAGAGAATTTACCCGGAGGAAATGCCTACAAGCCAGGTGATATACTGACCCATTATAATGGGGTAACTTCAGAGATAATCTCCACGGACGCTGAGGGCAGGTTAGTTCTGGCTGATGCTCTTTCATATGGTGTGAAGAATTACAACCCCACTGCAGTGATAGACCTTGCTACTCTTACAGGGGCATGTGTGGTTGCCCTTGGCAATAATATTGCCGGGTCAATGACCAATAACCTCGACCTGCAGCAAAAAATACTGGATGCTTCAAAGAAAACATGGGAAAAGGTATGGCCTCTTCCACTTGACGACGACTTCAAGGAGCAGATAAAAAGCGATGTAGCAGATATAAAGAACACTGGTGGAAGGCCGGGAGGAGCCGAGACTGCAGGGGCATTCCTGAGCAACTTCGTCGACACAAAGCCATGGGTTCACCTGGACATTGCAGGCACAGCGTGGACTCAGGGAAAGACGGTAAGGAAGGGATACATTTCCCGTGGTGCAACAGGATTTGGAACAAGACTGCTGTTCGAATACCTTAAGTCATGCGAGAAAGGGTCTGGTTCAGTCAAGAAGTGAATAAGTCAGCTTCTTTCCCTCTTTTATATATTTTGTAATTGCTATTCCCAGATCGCTGGACATCTTTATTCTTATTATCCCCTTTGAAGAGCTTCTGGCCTGAAGAATAAGTATGTTATCCGCATATATTCTCACATTCTCGTTCCTCTTCTTAATATCAAGGTAAATAATTTTGTTCTTGATCTCGGGAATGACTTCTATTTTTCCGTCCTCTTCTTCTGAAAACGCCTCGGGTTCAACATCCAGCTTGATTCCTATCTTCTTCTCAAGTTCCATTATGTTCACGCCTTTCTTGCCTATGAGCCTGGGAACATACTTTTCGTCAACCTTGATCAGTGCCCGGTTGTCATCTTTCAGGGAAACCTTCACATTTGATGTTCCAAGGTAATCCCTTATTGTTTCAGTGATCCTGTCTACTGCCATTGCCTCTATTGGCCTCTTTTCCTGCTTCTTTGATACCGGTACAACAACTATCTGGTCACCGAATGTATAGATCTCGTAAACTGGAACTGAGGTGAAGAAATCCTTCACAACAATTACTGGCCTGGACAGGTCCTCCTGTGTCATCCCGCTTGGGACTTTAACCACATATTCTGTCACCAGTACCTTTGAAATGAATCCCCTCTCGATGAACACGATTGTGTCAATTATCTGGGGTATCAGGCCAAGCTCAACCCTGCCAATGAATCTCTGCAGTGCGTCTATAGGCCTTGTGGCATGCACTACCCCAACCATTCCTACCCCTGCAAGCCTGAGGTCAGAATATATCCTGAAATCTGCTGTTACCCTCATCTCATCGAAAACAGTGTAATCTTCCCTGACCAGGAGAAGTATGTCTCCCGTTTTTTCCATGGAACCCTCAAGTTCCGTATATTGTGTTATATCCTTTTTTACCTGCAGATCCCTAGGTTTTTCCATGGTCTTCACGATCTTCATCTGATCGCTAAGGTGCTCGGCAAGTGCCTGTACAAAGGTGCTCTTACCGGCTCCAGGAGCACCTGCAATGATTATTCCGTTTGCCTGTGTTTCAAGCCTGGTGATGAGTTCAGCGTTCAGTTTGTAATCCCCCAGATTAAGCTTTACAATAGGTCTCACTGCAGTAATTTCAATATCGTCTGAAAATGGGGGTCTCGTGATAACTATCCTGATATCCCTGAGCTGGATTACAGTTGCACCATAGGAATCCATCTCTATGAATGACTTTTCATCCAGCTTTCCCCTCTTCACGATGTCATTTGCAATGTTTTCCACCATGAGGTTTGACAGAGCTTCAGCATGCCTCTCAATCCTGACATCTCCCGGCACCCCTTTCTTCATGAATGGTTTCTGTCCGGCCTTGAGGTGAACAGATGTTGTGGTTTCATCGAAAAACTCCTCGATGCTTCGCATTACTTTCTTGGGATGCTCAAGGAACTCTACAGTTATTCCCTTTATGATCGCAAGG
>JAJYYD010000038.1 GCA_021801305.1 Thermoplasmata archaeon | reverse complement strand
TCAGGAAAAAAGTGCCTAAACTTACTGTTGACAGGCCGCCATACAGCGATATTGAGACAATAAGCGGCATGATGGACGCAGGTTTATTTACAGGTTTGCACAGGCCACTTGCGTGATCCATATTTAGCATATTTTTTTCGATTTTCTTAAATATTCTTTAGAATTCTGGAACCAATGGCTGGACATGAACATAAAAAGGCATACACCGCCCATAAGGGCCATACGTATCTGGAAGCCCTGGGTGAAAAACCATCAGATAGCATAATCGCCGTGAAATCTGGAAACAGACTCTTTGACCTGAGGCAGACTGCAGATTCAGATACAGAGATCCAGGCAGTATACCTGGATTCTGATGATGGATTGAAGATACTGAGGCATTCTGCTGCGCACCTTCTTGCCCATGCCATCACTTCACTTTTCCCGGATTCAAAGCCAAATGCGGGACCTCCGACAGAAGACGGTTTCTACTATGACTTTGACATGAACCCGATATCCTCCGACCAGTTTCCTGCCATAGAGGAAAAGATGCAGGAGGTTGTGAGAAAAAATTATCCCATAGTCCGGGAAGAACATGACAGAAAAGAACTCCTGTCCATGTTTTCAGCCAATCCCTATAAAATCGACAAGATAAAGGACAATGTGCCTGAAGGGGGCAGGTCATCAATTTACAGGCAGGGTGATTTTTATGACTTCTGCACAGGACCGCATGTCCCGTCAACGGGTTACCTGAAAGCGGTCAGGATCATTTCCCTTGCCTCCACGCACTACAGAGGAGACGAAAAGAATCCGGCAATGGTCCGGATATACGGAACAGCATTTCCCGATGAGAAAAGCCTCAAGAAGTATCTTCAGAACAGGGAAGAAGCCCTCAAGAGGGACCACAGGAAACTCGGAACAGAGATGGACCTGTTTGTGTTTAACACTGAGAGGGCACCCGGATTCCCACTCTACACGCCCAATGGATCCATCATAAGAAGCGAACTTATGTCCTTCATGAAGGAGAAAAACAGCCAGAGGGGATGGCAGGAAGTCTGGACTCCGCACATTTTCAGGGACGTCATATGGAAGCAGTCCGGCCACTATGCGAAATACAAGCCCAACATGTACGTTTTCACCCTTGAGGACGGGGACAGCTATGGCGTGAAGCCAATGAACTGCCCCGGGCATATCAGCATATTTGAGAGGGAACCGCACAGCTACAGGGATCTTCCCATAAGGCTGAGCGAGCCCGGAACGGTCTACAGGTATGAAAAATCAGGTGAAGTGGGCGGACTTACGAGGCCCAGAGCATTCACTATTGACGACGGCCACGCATTCATGAGATTTGATCAGATAGTTGATGAGATAACCTCGATCCTGGAGATGATAAAGGAGACATTCAATGGGATACTCGGGGAGGTTGATCTCAAGTTTGACCTCTCTGTTATGGACAAGGAACATCCTGAAAACTACCTCCTGGTTTACAGGTGCAGGAACTGCGGAAGCACCATAGAGGCAAGGAAAGCCTCAATGGAGGAACACCTGCTATGCCCTTCATGCGGTTCCGAGAATCTTGAACCGGATTTCACTGTCTGGGACGGGGCAACAGAACAGCTGAGGGAAGCTCTTGACAGGGAGAAGCTGGAATACCAGGAATACCCCGGTGAGGCAGCTTTCTACGGTCCAAAGATCGATGTGCATGTCAGGGATGCCATAGGAAGGATGTGGCAGCTGTCAACAGTCCAGCTGGACTTCTTCATGCCCACAAACTTCGGGCTCTCATACGTGAACAGCGAAAGCAAGCCTGAACGTATCGTAATGGTTCACAGGGCTATTTTTGGGAGTTACGAAAGATTCATGGCCATAGTGCTGGAACACTTTGCAGGCAAACTTCCCACATGGCTTTCACCTATCCAGGCTTATGTAATACCGGTCAGCGAGAATTACGATGAATATGCGAAAAAAGTGCAGTCCAGGATCCAGGGTGAAGGAATCAGGGCAGGACTGGACACCTCATCGGAGACCCTTGGGAAGAAGATAAAGACAATAAGAGGGAAGAGGCCTGCATATATTGTCGTGGTAGGACAGAAGGAGATGGAGACCGGAACAGTAACAGCGAGGAACAGGAAAGACCAGCAGAAATCAATGGAACTCAATGAATTCGTCAGGGACCTGAGAAAGGAAATATCAGGCAGGAACATAGATCAGTTCTTCTGACCTTTTTTCTGGATGGTACATAGGGCATACCTGTCACCGTCAAAGTACATTTCCTCATTGTAATGGGATTTGCTGTACCGGATCATCCTCTCCTCCATCTGCCTGATTGTAAAATGTTTTTTTCCTCTGATCCTGAATACCACGGTGCATTTCTGCATTGCTTGAAATATATTGTGGGGGTATATTAAATTATTTTTTATAAAAAATGTGGTTTATGCCCTGTTTTTAGTACCGGACTTCCTCTTTTTTATCTCTTCCGTAAGTTTTGGAAGTGCATCGTAGAGGTTTCCGTGAACATAGAAATCAGAGTATTTGACGATCTCGGCGTCCGGATCAGTGTTGATTGAAACTATAAACTCACTGTCCTTCATTCCCACAAGGTGCTGTATTTTCCCTGAAATACCTGCTGCGACGTACAGGTGAGGCCTTACCGTTCTTCCTGTCTGGCCTACCTGGTGATCATAGGGAATCCATCCAAGATCAACAACAGGCCTGGAGGCACCAACGACGCCCCCGAGTTCCTTTGCGAGATCATCCACATACTTGAATCCATCCTGTTTTCCAAGCCCAAGCCCACCTGAGACAACGGTTTTTGCGGTTGTGAGATCCAGTGCCTGTTTTGGCCTGAACTCCAGCACCTTGACTGTTTTCATCTTTTCGGGAACCTTGACCTTGCGGATGTCTATTTTTACATCCTTCCTCCTGTTCTTTTCCGGCAGCTTGTAACTCCCTGGCCTTGATGTTATCATCTGCGGCCTGTGTTTCCTGCACAGGATCTGGTCGATGGTCTTGTCACCGAATGAAGGCCTCCAGGCAATAAGAAGACGGTTCTGCTTGTCTGCATCAAGCTCGATGCAGTCCGCGGCAACGCCAGTGTTGCACCGTATTGCAATTCTTGATACCAGGTCCCTTCCTTCCCTTGTGCCTGACATCAGGAATATGTTTGGTTTGTAGCTCTCTACTGTTTCTGATATGAAGTGTGAAAAAGGGACACTGCTGAACGTCTTCAGGTCAGGCGATTCGATTCCGATTACAGTGTCACAGTTGTAGTTTGCGGCTTCATCTGCCACTTTTTCCAGGTCAGAACCAACCATGATGCCCACAAGTTTCTCTTCAAGTTTGTCGGCAAGTTCCCTCCCCATTCCGAGCATTTCCAGGGAACCTCTCTCTATCTTCCCGTTCTTGTGCTGCACATATACAAAAACATCCCTGTATTCGTCCAGATTCTTTGGAGGGTCGCACCCCCTGAGTTCAACCATTTAAGCATCACCTATCTTAATTGCGCCCTTCTCTATGAGGTCGTCCACAAGTTTAGGAATCTCCTCCACCTCATACTTCTTCCCTTCCCTCTTTTTCTCCTCAGGTATCTTAAGGGACCCTACGACTGTAGGCGATCCCTTGATGCCGACCCATTCGGGCGGGAGCTTCAGCTTATCGTGATCCAAGACCGTGATTCCTTTCTTCAGTGCATCGATCTTCATCCTCAGTGTGGACCTCCTTGGCAGGTTTGATCCTATGAGGGTGGTTATAAGGACCGGCATGGGAACACTTACAACCTCAATTCCGTCCTCGAGGTTTCTTTCGACTATCACGTTCTTGCCATCAACTCTTGAATCCACGGAATACGTGACCTGGTCAATGCCAAGGAATTCAGCCACTCCTGGACCAACGTGCCCCGTGCCGGAATCAGTTGTGCTTTCCCCGGCGAATATAATGTCAAAATCCCCTATTAGATTGAATGCTGCAGCAAGTGTCAGGGAAGTGGCCCATGTGTCAGCTGCTGCGAATACCCTGTCGGTTATGAGTATGCCTTTGTCAACGCCTCTCCCCATGCATTCTATAAGAGCTGTTTCAGCAGCGGGGGGACCCATTGTCAGGACAGTTATTTCAGCGCCAACCTCCTCCTTTATTTTCAGTGCT